>CALKFO010000029.1 GCA_938084765.1 Candidatus Bipolaricaulota bacterium
GTGCCGTCGGTGCACTCGTGGCTCGAGAACTGACCCGCTACGATGTGGAGGTCCTGCTTTTCGACCGGGAACTCGAGCCCGGCATGGGCGTGACCAAGGCCAACTCCGCCATCGTCCACGCAGGCTTCCATGATGAACCCAACACCCTGCGGGCTCGATTCTGTGTCCAGGGTAATGCGCTCTTTCCCCGGATCTGCGAGGAGCTAGGCGTGCCGTTCCGGCGGGTCGGCGGGTTCGTCCTGGCTTTCGCTTTCCATGAGGAGGAAACCTTAAAGGCCCTGGTGGAACAGGGGGAGGCCAAAGGCGTGCCCGGGCTGGTTCTTCTCTCCGGCGAGGAAGTTTTGGACCGCGAGCCACGGGTCAACCCCGAGGTACGGCGAGCCCTTTGGGCCCCGACGGTGGGGATCACCTCTCCCTGGGCTTTGGCCCAGGCCGCAGTGGAGAACGCCGCCGCTAACGGCGCCGAGCTTCACCTCGGAGAAGAAGTCGTCCGCATCAGCACAAGCCATGGGCGAGTGCGGGCGTTGCACACCCGTTGTGGTGTGTACGAGGTGGACGCGGTCGTCAATGCCGCAGGACTCCACGCCGATCGTGTGGCGGCCATGGCGGGAGCGCCTTTCCCGGCCATCGCACCCCGCCGTGGCCAATACGTCCTGTTGGCCGACACCGCCGAAGGTTGGGTGCGCTCGGTCCTCTTTCCCACACCGACCCCTGTTTCCAAGGGTATTCTGATCGTTCCCACCGTGGATGGGGGGATCCTCCTGGGCCCCACGGCTGAGGATCTGCAGCCTGAAGAGAAAGAAGCCACCCAAACCACCCTTGAGGGGCTCTCGCAGGTCCTGGCCGGTGCCCGCCGGCTGGTGCCCGAGCTCCCCCTCAGCGAGGTCCTCAAGACCTTCGCCGGAGTTCGCCCGGAACCTGCAGGGGGAGATTTCGTGGTGGGGCCTAGTCCCGTGCGTGGCGTTTACCACGCCGGGGGCATGCGGTCGCCCGGCCTCACCGCGGCTCCGGCTGTGGCGCGCTTCCTCGTCGGGGAAGTGATGGCTTCTGAGCTGGGCTTGCGCGAGAAAGAGGGTTTCAATCTGTCTCGGCCACCCATCCCCCGGACTGAGGACCTCTCTGAAGAGGCCTGGGAGAAGCTCGTTCGGCAGGATCCGCGCTGGGGCCGCGTGGTCTGTTTCTGCAACCGCGTCACCGAGGCGCAGGTGGTGGAGGCCATTCGCCGTGGGGCCAGGACTCTGGACGGCGTGAAATTCCGAACCGGTGCAGGTTTTGGGCTCTGCCAAGGAGGCTTCTGTACGGCCCGGATCATGGAGATTCTGGCTCGGGAACTGGGGGTCTCCCCGGAGGAGCTGACCTTGCGTGGCCCGGGCTCGGAGCTCGTGCGGGCGCGGGTGCGGCCATGAGGATCGATGTGGATGTGGCGGTGGTGGGCGGCGGGGCCGCGGGGATGGCCGCGGCCAAAGCCGCTGCCCAAGCCGGCGCCAAAACCCTGCTCCTTGAGCGGGAACGGCGCTTGGGCGGAGTGCTGGATCAATGCATCCATCCAGGATTCGGCCTGCACCGCTACCGAGAGGAGCTCACCGGACCGGAGTTCGCCCACCGCCTGATTCATGAGCTGGAGCATTCGGGGGCGGAAGTGCTCACCGAGGCCACCGTTCTTGCGATCTCGGAAGGGCCGGAGCTTCGCGTGGCCAGCCCCCATGGGCTTTTTCGGGTACGGGCTCGAGCGGTGGTTTGGGCGACCGGGGCCCGGGAACGTCCCTTTGGCCCGCTGCTCATCCCCGGGCCCCGTCCGGCGGGAATCTTCACGGCTGGACTGGCACAAAAGCTGGTGAACATCTACGGGGTCCTTCCGGGAAAACGCGCCTTGATCCTTGGCTCGGGGGACATCGGCCTCATCATGGCGCGCCGCTTGTTCCTGGAGGGGATGGAGGTGGTGGGTGTAGTTGAGATCAAACCTTTCCCCGGTGGACTTTTGCGCAACGTCGTCCAATGCCTTGAGGATTTCGGTATCCCACTGTTTCTTCGCCACACGGTCATCCAAGTGCACGGACAGAAGAGGCTCAGCGGGGTCACCTTGGCGGAGGTGGATGAGAGGGGCCGCCCCCGGGTTGGCACGGAAAAGTTCGTTGAGGTCGACACCTTGGTGCTTTCCGTCGGCCTCATCCCTGAGGTGCGGTTGTTGAGCCCCCTTCTTCCCCGGGAACAAACGCACCGCGGGGTTGTGGTCAATGGTTATCTTCAAGCCCAAGTCCCTTGGCTCTTCTTGGCGGGCAACGCTTTGGTCGTGTTCGATCTCGTGGACACCGTGGCGAACACGGGTGAGGAAGCTGGTCGCAATGCTGCACTCTTTGCGCGGGGCGAGCTTCCCCCCGCCCGGAGCGTGCCGGTTCGGCAAGGAGCCAATGTGGCCACGCTTGTGCCTCAGCAGATCGTGCCTGGCCAGCCCACAACGGTCTACCTCCGCGTCCCGCGACCGTTTGCCCGGGCGCGGATTCGGGTTTCCGGCGGTTATGAGAAGAGGGCCGTGGGGCTGCGCCCCGCGGAGATGGTGGAGCTATCGCTACCTGGGGAAGCCACGCTGGGGCTTTCCGAGCTCACGGTGGAGGTGATCCCCGAGTGATTCGTACCCTCACGTGCATTTCCTGCCCGATGGGCTGCACCTTGCGGGTGGAAATGGCGGAGAACGGGTTGCCCAAGGTGGAGGGCCATCGCTGCCCGCGCGGCGAAGCCTATGGCAAGGAGGAGGTCACCGATCCTAAAAGGGTTTTGAGCACCAGTGTGAAGGTCGGGGGCGGCGAGTATCCCTTGGTTTCCGTGCGCACGGATCGACCCATCCCCAAGCGGTTGATCCCTGAAGCGATGGCGCAAATTCGTGGTCTTGTGTTAACAGCGCCGGTGCACATTGGCCAGGTGTTGGTGGCGAATTTCTTGGGCACGGGCGCGAACTTGATCGCTACCCGGACCGTCCGGCAAACAGCCCCTTCGGAATCCCTGGGGGCTTACACTTTGGGCGCGGAGTGTGTAAGGAGGCGAGGAGAATGAGCCAAGGGTATCGCAGGGTTCGGGTGGAGGATTTGCATCGATTTGTGGGCGCGGTGTTCCAGAGGTTAGGTGTTCCTGCCGAGGACGCCAAAATTTGCGCCGATGTCCTTCTGGCCGCGGACTTGCGGGGGATCGAGTCCCATGGAGTCAGCCGGCTCATGCTCTATGTGAATCGCATCCGCAACGGAACGCTTTCCCCCGTGACCAAGCTTCAAACCTTGCGCGAAGGTCCCACCACGGCCGTGCTGGACGCACAGAACGGGATGGGCATGGTGGCTGGGTACCATGCCATGAGCTTGGCCATCCGCAAGGCCAAGGCCTTTGGATTGGGAGCGGTCGTGGTGCGCAACTCCTCCCACTACGGGATTGCCGGCTACTACGCGCTCATGGCCGCCCACGAGGGGATGATCGGGATGAGCTTCACCAACGCCCGTCCCAGTGTGGCGCCCACGTTCGGCGTGGAACCCATGCTGGGGACCAACCCCATCGCCTTTGCCTGTCCCACCGATGAGCCCTTCCCCTTCTGTTTCGATGCGGCCACCTCCGTGAGCCAGCGGGGGAAGATCGAGGTGTTGGCCCGGCTGGGGAAGCCCACGCCGGAGGGCTGGGTGATCGATCGGGCCGGCAAACCCGCCACGGACTCCCAGGCCATCCTCGCTGGGCTGCCCAAGGACCTCTACGCCTTTCTGCCCTTGGGGGGAGCAGGCGAGGAGCTGGGGGGCCACAAGGGCTACGGGCTGGCCACCATGGTGGAGCTCCTGTGCTCTGCGCTCGCGGGCGGACCTTTCCTCAAGGACCTCGCCGATCAAGATGAACAAGGCCGCCCCAGGCCTTCCCGGCTTGGGCATTTCTTCTTGGCCCTGGACATCCAGCGCTTCCTCCCGCTGGAGGAGTTCAAGCGCCTAGCCGGGGAGATCCTGCGGGCGTTGCGATCCTCCGAGAAGGCGCCGGGAGCGGAGCGCATCTACACCGCCGGGGAAAAGGCCTTCCTCCGGGAGCAGGCGATCCGGGCGCAAGGGGTGCCCATCGACCCGCCCCTGTGGGGGAACCTGGAAAAGCTGGCGCAAGAGCTGGATGTACCGTTGCCTTC
>CALKFO010000030.1 GCA_938084765.1 Candidatus Bipolaricaulota bacterium
GCCCCTAAGCAGCGGCCGCCCCATCTGGTACATCCTGCCCAAAGACCTGGTGCCCTGGGTCCTCGAGGGCCTGCTCCAGCGCCCCGAGACCGACAGGACGGCCTTGGCCCTGGCCCGGGAGAAGCTCCTCGGCAAGGAGGGCAACCCCGAGGCTCGGAAAGGGGAGGGGGTTGGTTAAGGCAGAAGAGAGGAGGGCAAAAATGGAGGGCAGGAACGCCTTTATTCTGCGGCTGGCTCCCCTGGGACGGGACCTGACCCAGGAGGCCCTGGAGAAGGACGAGGTCTTCGTGGGGTGGAAAGAGGTCAAGGGCCTGCTGGAGGAGGGCCTGAGCCTCTACGACGTCCGCGAGCGGGTGAAGGCCGCCTACGGGATTGAGAACAACCGCTCGGCGAGCGCCTCTGCGAGGTTCCTCTGGGACTTCCTCAAGTGGATGAAGCCGGGGGACTACGTGGTGGTTCCCTCGCCGGGCCATTTCTACGTGGCCGAGATAACGGGAAACCCCTACTACGACGAGAGCCACCCCGTCGCCGCCTACCGCAGGCCCGTCCGCTGGCTCAACGACAAGAAGCCTATCCCCCGCGAGCTGGCCTCAGCCGCCTTGCAGACCCGGATGAAGGCCCGCGGGACCCTCATGGACACCAGCGACCTGGTGACCGACATTGAGAGGGTCGTGGAGGACGCTAAGCGGGGCGCAACGCCCAACCTGGCCCGGGAGCTTCGCGCCCGCATGGTGAAGGCCGTGCACGAAGAGCTCATCCGCGGCCGCATGAACCCTGACCGGTTTGAGAAGCTCCTGGCCCGTCTCGCACAGGCCATGGGGGCCTTGAGCGCGACGGTGGTCTCCCGAAGAAAAGACCAGGGAGCGGACGTGGTGGCCGAGTTCAAGCTTATGGACGGAATACCGGTCAGTGTCGGTATCCAGGCCAAGTTCTACCAGCCCGGAAACCCCATGGGGAGGCAAGCCGTGGATCAGCTAGCCCAGGCCTTGCGCGAGGGGGTTGCCCAGGTGGGGCTGGTGGTGACCACGGGGGACGTGAGCGAGGAGGCCTACCAGGTGGCCGAGGAGTACCGGAACCAGGAAAACCTCAGGATCGGCATCCTGAGCGGAAAGGAGCTGGCCGAGCTCATCGTGGACAAAGGGCTCTGGTCCGCCCTTGACTTTTGAGGGGCCGGAGGGAGGGGGATAGGCTCCCCCTCCCCTTTCCCGGCGAAGGGCTTTTGGAGCCAGAAGAAGCTGCAATGCTACACCTGAACTCAAAATTGGCCCTAGATCGTAGCTCTTGGAGTAAAGTAGGAACATATCCGCTTTATTTGGCGCCTAAAAGCTCTGGCTGAGGGTATGGAGATATAAATAAGCGCACCCCAAACCCCGGCCCCGCGAGGGCCGGGGGTTCGTTTGGGTTTCCCCCTTGGCCATGACCCCACCCCCAGGGGCGGGGAAGAGGAGGTTTGCCGATGGAGAAGAAGGCGTGGTTCCAGGAGGTTTCGCTGGCGAAGGTCTTTGAGACGATGGTGGACCTGGAGGGGGCCCGGGCCGCCCTCCGCTTTTTATCGGGAAAGGGGGCCGGGCCCCTCTCCCCGGACGCCCCGCCCCCGCCCGAGGTGGAGGCGGAGCTTCAGGCCTTCGCGGAGGCCCTCACCCCGGAGCGCCTCTCCGGGGCCATCCGCCTGGCTCCCGAGGGGGTCCACCTCTTCGGGGGGGCCTTCTTCCTGCCCTACGGGGACGGGTGGGCCTACGGGGAAGGGTTGCAGCGGGCCCATACGTGGGCGGCCTGGATGTGGTCCCTCGGCCACTACGAGGAGACCTGGGAGGTCCTGGAGCGCCTCCTGCCCGGGAAGAAGAAGGGGACGCCGCAGCTGCCAAGGCGTAGGCACCCCGCATACAGGCTCCTCCTCTCCTACGGGGACTACCTCGCCCTGACCCACACCCCTCGGGACCCGGTGGCCTGGGCCTGGCTCCTGGACCTGGACCCCTCGCGGGTGAGGGAGGTGGTGGACCGGGCCCTGGCCCAATGGCTCCGGGACGAGGAGGCCTCCCGGGACTTCCGCGAGGCCTTCCAGCCCTGGGAGGTCTTACGGCACCTTGGGAACCCAGCAGCCTACCTCCACGCCCGCAGGCTCCTGGCCCTGGACGGGGAACGCTTCTTCCGGGAGTGGCGCCGCCACCCCGAGGCCCTGCTCTCCTTCCTCTCCCTGGGGCACGTCTCCCTGGACTGGGAGGCCTACCGGGGGCTCCTGCGCCGGGGGTACGCCCTCCTCCGGGCCCAGGGCTGGGGGGAGGGGGAGGCCCGCTGGCTCCTGGCCTACCCGAGCCTCACCCGGGGCGTGCGCAAGGAACCTCCCTTCGCGGAAGGGCGGGTGCCCAGGGAGCTTCTCTCCCGGCTTCTCTCCCTCCTCCTCCGGGCGGGGATCCTGCAGGAGCCCGGGCGGGGGCTCCCC
Source organism: Candidatus Bipolaricaulota bacterium (assembly GCA_938084765.1). Taxonomy (GTDB): domain Bacteria; phylum Bipolaricaulota; class Bipolaricaulia; order Bipolaricaulales; family Bipolaricaulaceae; genus DTER01. The sequence continues at coordinate 2,441 of CALKFO010000030.1, forward strand.
TGGTTGCGCGAGCTGGACCACGAGGATTGGGGCCTCCTCCTGGGCCTCCTGGCGGAGGACCCGGACCCCTCGCCCGCCCAGGAGGAGGCCATGGTGGCGGTGCTGCGGGCCTGGGGCCGCGGGCCGGGGGAGGAGGATGCCCTCCTGGCCCTTCCCCTCCTAAAGCGGGCCCTGGAGGAGCCCTGGCGCTTCGCCGCCCTCCGGGACAAGAACCTGGGGCTTAGGGCCCTGGCGGAGCGGGCCCTGGGGAGGCCCGAGCCCCTCTTCCCGGGGCCCTTCGCCCGTGGGGGGCTGGTGGCGGTGGAGCTCCTCTCCCCCGAGGCCCTGGAGGAGGAGGGCAAGGCCATGGGGCACTGCCTGGGGAGGGAGGCCTGGACCTGGGTCTTCCTGGGCGAGAAGCGGTTCTTCGGCCTGCGGGACGGGGAGGGCCGCCCCGTGGCCACCCTGGCCCTCTGGCGGGCCCCCGAGGGCTGGCGGGCGGCGGAGGTGCGGGGCCCGGGGAACGCGGAGGTGTCCCCGGAGGTGCGAGCCTTCGCCCAGGAGCTGGCCGAGGCGGCCCAGGCCCCGCAAAGCCTCGCCCTCTAGGAGCCCTTGAGCCCCTCCAGGAAGCGGTGGACGGCCAGGAGCCCCAGGAAGGCCTCCCCCGCCTCCTCCAGGGGGACCTCCTGGAGGCTTAAGCCTTCCCTCAGGGCCAGCACGAAGCCCCCCTCCACCGCCACCCCCTCCGCCCGGAGGGCCAGGGCGTAGGCCCCCACCTGCAGGAGGTGCTCCGGGTAGGCCCGGGGGGAGGTCTTCAGGTCCACCACCACCAGCCTGTCCCCAAAGCGGGCCACCAGGTCCACCCGCCCGGCGTAGCGGTGCTCCGGGTGGAAGACCGCCTCCTCGGAGCGCAGGGCCTCGCCCCCGTTCCCGTCCCACCAGTCCGCCAGGGCGAGGGCCATCCCCCGAAGGGGCTCCTCCTCGGGGAAGGGAGGCCTTTGCCCCTTGAGGTAGGCCTCCGCCCAGGCGTGGAAGTCGGTCCCCTGCCCCGCGGCCCTCTGGGAGGCCTTACGGTGAGCCTTGGCCGCGCCGTCCAGGATGCGGTCCACGTCCTCGGGGCCGAGGACGAGCCCCGGCACGAGCTCGCCCCGAAGGTAGTCCACCACCTGGCGCACGGCCCACTCGTGCAGCTTCTTGTTGAGAAGCCCGGTGATCTCCGTGACGGAGGGGACCTTCTCCCAGGTCTCCCCGTCCTGGGAGGCCTCTAGCCGCCCCCGTTCCGGCGGTAGCGGAGGCGCCAGCCCCCGGGGCAGTCCTTGAACAGCCAGTCTTGATACACGCACCACCCCCGAAGCCCTGGCTGGGCTCTCTACAGGTTACCCCGCCCGGGGCTAGGCCACCCGCCACTTGGGGGTCTGGCGGAAGAGCTCCAAGAGGCCCCGCTCCCGTTGGGATAGCGGTACCGGGGGCCCTGGTGGGGGTGGAAGCCTCCTGCGTTGCGTGGCCCAGCCCCGGAGGGGGACCTGACGGCAGTGCCCCATCTATCGGGCTTGGGATTTTCCATCTCTTCTCCTCACTTTCATGTTGGCTTTGCACCCCTCCCCCACCCCGCCCCCTCAGCCCTCGCGGGAAGAGGGTTCAGGGCGTGGGAAATGAGGTAGAGAAGGGAGAGAAAGAAGAGGGGAATGGGAAGGAGTGGGGGGAAGAAGCGGGATTTGGTTGTGGTTGGGGAGGTGGGGTGATAAGATGGGAGTGAGGATGAGAGAAGGACTTGGGCTGGAGGTCTGGGACCACCCCGAGGAGCGGAGGCGGGTGGTGGGGGAGGCGTTGGCGCGGTGGGACGAGGGTGCCCTCAAGGAGGCCCTCTGGGCCTACCTCGTGCGCCACCGCAA
>CALKFO010000031.1 GCA_938084765.1 Candidatus Bipolaricaulota bacterium
CCGGGTTGTACGCCGGGTACGCACCGGGTGTGGTTAGGGTGAAGCTGTAGGTCTCGGTGACCCCGTTCTGCTCGACGGTGACCACCACCGTGGCGGGGGTTCCACCGTTGAAGAGCACGGCCAGCGGGTAGAAGTCGTCGAACGCGTGCACGGGATTCAAGGTGTATGTCTCCGTCCCGGTCGCTCCGCTGGCATCCGGGCTCCAGGTGCCCCAAAGGCCAGGGGCGTTCGCAGTCGTCCAGCCCACACCGGGTTCGTACACCGCTAGGTCGATGTCCGTGTCCACGCCTCCGCCGACCCAGGACAGGGTCACCTTCAACGTCGTGCTCACCTGGAGAACCACCTCTTTCACCTCGCCGGGATTGAGGGTCACGGTGGTCTTCGTTGTCACCCGGTTGGCCGTGCGCCAGTTGGCCCAGTAGAGCGTGGCATCCTCACCGCCGAGGATGATCTCGTAGGTGCCAGGCTCAAGCACGGGGAAGAGGCCTACGCCGTAGCCGGCTCCGTAAGGCCCGGCGGGGAACCCCACGGAGAGCCAGCCCTCGATGTCGGTCTGGCCGTAGCCGTAGATCCGGCCGCCCTTGCGCAGGGTGATGTCCACCGCGGCGATGGGCCACTCGTCCCCGATCAAGGCGGGAGCGCTGGCGCAGCCCACATAGATGGCCAGCGAGGCCGCGTCGTTGGCGGGGAGGGTAGCGCTCAGGGCCCTGTCGGCCTGGATCAAGCCGTGTCCAGTCTTGGGGTCAAACCCGGCTGCCTCCAGGTCCTTGGCTGTGGCCTGGACCAGCTTCTTCACTTGGTAGGGGGTGGCATTGGGGTGCTTCTCCAGGATCAGGGCGGCCAGGGCGGACACGAACGGGCAGGCCATGGATGTCCCATCCCAGTAGTCGTAGAGGAGGGGCAGGCCAGTTCCAGCCTGGATTTGGGTCCGCGGTACAGAGGAGAGCACACGGACGCCGGGGGCGGCCACGGAGACCCACCATCCCTCGGTGGAGAACGAGGCCTTGCGGTTCTGCGGATCGGAGGCGGCCACGGCGATGACTCCCGGGATATTGGCTGGCCGGCGCCACAAGGCGTAGGTGTCGTTGCCGGCGGAGACCACAACCACCACCACCTGGTCAAGGGCGTAGTCCACGGCGGCCTTGATGGCCTGGGAGTAAGCAGCCCCACCCCAGGAGTTCGACAGGATCCGCGCGCCGTTGGCCACAGCCCAAAGGACGCCACGCAGGTAGTTCACCGTTCCGATCCAGCTAGGATCGAAGATCCGCACGTCCAGAATCTTGGCATTGTAAGCCAGGCCAACCACGCCTCGGCCGTCGTTTTTCGCGGCGATGATCCCAGCCACGTGCGTTCCGTGACCATGGGTGTCGTTGTTTCCGTAGGTCAGAAGGGTCATGTTTCTCACCTCAATTCCGCCGATGACCTGGCCATCGAGGTCGGGATGAGCCCAGTCGATCCCTGTGTCCATCACGGCGACGATCACGCCCTGCCCGGTGTAACCCAGGGCCCAGGCGGCTTCGGCGTTCACCGCGTCCAGGCCCCACTGGAACGGCCGCAGATCAGCGTTGGGGTCGTACACCTGGGGGAGGAGCTCCCCAGCTTGAGGCTCGGGGCCGGGGACCGGCTCCGGCGGCGGATATATGTAGTCCGGCTCAACAAACACGATGCCCGAAACGCGGCCCTTTTCCGGAGCCAACCCGCCCTTGGCCAGCATCATGACCAATCCAATGGCCTCCGGAACCGTGAGGTCATCCCGAATGTACACCGTGACGATCCAGAGGTTGTCCAAAACCACGTCGGGGCCTTGGGATTTGCCCACGAGCTTCATCACCTCCACGTGAGCAGCCCGGCCCTCCGCGTCGTTCCGGTAGCCCACCACGATCCGATCGGGATGGTAGGGCACGCTGGGTTCGATCACGGCCTCCCCGAGGTCCTTGGGGTTGACCGTGGGCTGGGACAAGGTGCTGGGCGCAAGCGGCGGCGCGTTGTGGACAACCGGGTTAGTGGGGAACAGGCCCGAACAGCCGGCAAGAATCAGGGCCACACCGGCGATCAGCAACACCGCACTCACTCGGGTGCGCGTCATCTCTCACCTCCTTACCAATCCCCGGTGGTGAAGGCGAAGATCTGCGTGGGCACCTGGGTGGGGAAGGTTGTGGTATATCCGGCGTTGGCGGCGATGGAGACCGCGTTCGCCGTGGTCATGTCCAGGGCGAAGGCGGCCTGCATCTCCCACATGTACATGCGGTGCGGCTGCAACCGCTCAAACCCCGTGTTGGGGATCCCCGTGTAGGTGACGGAAGTGGCATCGAGAGGAGGGGTTATCGTGAGCGTGTACCCACCGTGGGGGGTGTCCCACAGCCGGATGCGGTAGAAGCGGGTCGTGCCCACCAGGGCCGTGGGCGCCCACGCAAACGTGGGATAAAGCGGGACGTCCTGAGCCCCATCCGCCGGGGAGAGGAGCTGGACATCCCACGGCGGAAGCGGCGTACAGGAAGCCTCCAGCGGGTCGGACTCCACGTCGCCCTTGTAGGCCACGATGCGGTAGGTGGCAGTGACCCCCACCTTGAGGTCGGGCGTGCTATCGCGGTAGAGGTAGGTGGCAGCACCCGTGGCGGCCACCGTGTACAGGAGCCGGAAGTCCGTCTCGCCGGCGAGCTTGCGGTAGATGCGGTAGCCGGTCACGTTGGCCGGATCATCCAGGGACTTCCGCCAGCGGAGCTCCACGTAGACGTTTGCGCCCGGCGGTGCCGCCTGGGGCTCAAGGCCAAAGAAGCCAACCTGCTTGCTCAGGGTCACAGCCAAGGCCGTCTTGGCCGGAATGAGGACTCCGCGGATCGTATCAACGAGGATGTTGGCTATGGGCGGCAAGGGGGCGGCAATGGCCGCTGGAGAAGGAGCAGGCTCCACGTACACCCGGAAGATCACGTGGGTCCGGTTCTCGTTCCAGTCGTAGACCACGACCTCAAACGTGGTCCAACCCGACACCCCGTACGTGGCCGGGTTGATGGTGAACGTGCCGGTGGTGTAGGTGTTGCTATAGACTGCGCGCGGGCTAGTAAGAAGAGCTGCGCCCGGCATCTTGCCAAATGCGGCGTAGATGAGGTTGATGTCATTGGGCCCCTGGGCGTCAATTTTGACCTCGATCGGGCCGAAGATGGTCATCCCCTCGGTCACGCCGGTCACGGTGACCTTCGGAGGCTCCAGGGACCAGTTGGGGTTGAACACGGGCTTTTGCACGATGTCCACCCGGGCGGTGCTGGCCACCTTGACCCCCTCCACCCGGGAGGTGGCGTGGCCCTCCTTGCGGACCTCCACCACGTACATCCCCTCCGGCACCACCAATCGGTAGTAGCCCTCGGAGTTCGTGACCGTCGAAGCTCCGTAATAGTCGGAGATCACGAAGTACCGGGGCGCCTCACCATTCATGGGCCAGGCCTTGACCAGCGCGCCGGCCACCGGCTCGCCCGAGAGGTGGTTCGTCACATACCCCTCAATGACGCCCGTGGACGGCGCCCGAATAAAAAGACACCCCGAGAGGGCCAAGGCGCTCAGAACCAATCCGGCAAAGAGGACGCGCTTGCGCATGGCTCACCCCCTCAGAAGGTGAAGGTCCAGCCCACGGTGAGGCCGGCCGACCCGCCCACCACGGCGGCAAGACCGAGGTTCACCTGCAAGTTGGCCATCACCGGGATCGCGGCGTCCAACAGGATCCGGCTCAGCCCAAACAGGCTCCCCGAGGGCTTGAAGAAGAGGCCCACGTCCAAGGTCCAGTTCCCGCCGCAGCAACCCGCGCCGCAGAACCCCAGCTTCATGTACTCAAACTCAGCGTTTTGGAAGACGTCCTCCTTCAGGATCTCCTCCACCTTGGCCACGTTGAAGGCGGTGAGGAACTCGGCGTAGGCGCAGCCGCCGAGGTCACAGCGGACCTTGAACCCGTAGACCTCGATCCCCTTCCAGGCGTTGTCCCTCACGACGGCATCGCCGTACACGGTGAGGCAGCCCTCGATCCCCGCCCACTTGGGTTTCACACTCACGCTCTTCCTTGTGGTGGTGAACTCGACCTCGGTGTCGAAGGAGATCCCACAGCACAGGGGGATGCTCTTCGCCGTGGCAGTCAGGCTCTCGAACCCTTCCTTAGCGAAGGAAAACCCGAAGTCCAGGGTGACGCCGCAGCAGAGCGGGACGCCCTCGAGGCCCAGCCGCAGGTAGGTGAAGGTGAGCCCGCCAGGGAAGGGATCGATCGGGAGGACCTTCTTGTACGTGCCAACACCGCTATAGAGGATGACGAAGTCCTGTTTGCGCGCGCCCAAACCGAGTTCACCGGAAAGCTTGAGGCCGTCGAGCTTTTGGCTGAACTCCAGCACAGCCCCGCCCGAGGGGCCACCCGTGAAGGTGTAGGGTCCATTGGGGCCGACCATGGCCGTGTGCAGGGTGAGGTCCAAACCGCTCAAAAGGAGGGCATACTTGCCGTAGGCATAGAGGAACGACGGGGCCAAGGGCCCAAACAGGAACATCCACTCCGAGGAAATCGGGCCGAGCCACCCTTGAGCGAAGAAGGTCTGCCAGACCCAGCCGTCGGTCCCGAAGAACTCCGCCCTCCCGCCCACCGTCCAGTCGAACAGCTTGCCCTGAAGGGTGAACTCCAGGGTGTCGAGGGCCACGGGCGGAGGAAGGAGGGAGACCTTCATGGACCAACTTCCGGACAGGGCCTGCCCGAACACCAGTCCACTGAATA
>CALKFO010000032.1 GCA_938084765.1 Candidatus Bipolaricaulota bacterium
CAAGCGTGAACGGTTCCGGCGCCTTATGGAGTTCGCCGAGGCCGTCGTGGCCTACCACAAGGCCTATGGAGGTGAGTGACCATGCCCGCCGTGAAGAGTCTGGTGGTGCGAGCCAGGGTGTTCGTGGAGTACAAGCTTCAGGCGGTGACCGGGTTGCGGGTGGGCGGAACTTCCGCCGGCATCGCCATCGGCGGCCTCGATAACCCCGTGATCCGTGACCCCCTCTCCAACCGCCCCTACATCCCCGGCTCCTCCCTCAAAGGCAAACTCCGCTCCCTTTTGGAAAAACACTACGGAAAAGAGCCAAACTGGCCGATCGCGCATACCAAGATCCATGTGTGCACGGATGGGGAAGACTACAAAAGTTGTGAGGTGTGCCCGGTCTTCGGAGTCCCGGCAGAGTTGGACTACGGAAACCTCCCCACCCGTCTGCTCGTGCGGGACCTGCACCTCTCCGAGGAATCCGTCCAAGCCTTGGAGGGCGTTCCCCTGGACCGCCCCTACACGGAGATCAAGACCGAGGTGTCCATTGACCGCATCACCTCTCAGGCCAACCCCCGCTCGGTGGAGCGGGTACCCGCTGGCGCCGTCTTCGGCCCCGGCGAGTTCGTGTACACCATCTACGAGGCCACCGAAGCCAACGGGAACCCCTTGGTGGATCCGCGCCAAGACGTGGAGAGGCTCGGCGTGCTCTTCGAGGGCATGGGACTTTTGGAACACGACTACTTGGGCGGCATGGGGTCCCGCGGCTACGGCAAAGTAAAGTTCGAGCACATCCGGATCATCCTGCGAACCGGACCCGACTACTTCACCCAAGCCCTCCTCATCGCCGAGGTCCCCTCCGTCGCCGAGCTTTTGGCTCAAAAGTCCAAGATCATCGCCGACATCCAGGCCCGTTTGGCTCGGTAGGAGGAGGGCCATGCGCGTCAGCCTGTACCGCCTGACCTTTCCCTCCGGCTTCCATCTTGCTCCCCACGAGCACGAGCTCTCCGTGAGCGAGACCTTGCCCACGATCCCGGCGGACACCCTCTTCTCCGCCCTGGTCCAGGCCTGGGTGCGCCTGGGAGGTGACCCCCACCACTGGCTGGACCCCTTTGTGCGCAACGAGCCCCCCTTCCTCCTCACCTCCTGCTTCCCATGGGCCGGCGGGCAACCCTGGTTCCCCAAACCGCTCTCCTTCCAACCCACCCGGGAATGGAAGGAGCTCCGTTTCCTCCGCGAGGACGTGTTCATCAGCGCTGCCAAGGGCAAGGCGGTGCACAGCAGACCCGACGAGCTGAAGCAAAGGTTTTGGGAAGTCCAAGAGCTTCCTCGCGTGAGCCTCGACCGGTGCACTTCACGCAGCAACCTCTTCGTCATGGCCCGGGTGCGCTTGGTCCGGGACTGCGGCCTTTGGTTCGGCGTGGCTTGGCTCCGCCCCGACCTCCCCTGTGGACGGACGCCCTTCCGCGAGGCCTTTGGACAGGCTTTGGCCGAGCTCGGGGAAACCGGGGTGGGCGGCGACCGCAACCTCGGCTACGGCCGCTTCCTCTGCGAACACGTGGATGACGTCACCTGGCCCGATCCCCGGCCCGAGGGCTTTGGCGTCCTCCTTTCCCGGCTGTGGCCTAACCCGCAGGAGCTGGAGCTTCTGCGGCAAAGCCAGGTTTGGCGCTTCACCGAGGTGGGCGGGTTCGCCCGAACCTCGGAAGGAAGGCATGTGCCCAGGCTGCGGGTCCGCCTGGTGGTGGAGGGCTCGGTGGTCCCCGCCGGGATCCGCGGCGGCCTCGTGAACCTCGCCCCTCCCGGCTTCACCACCCACCCCATCTGGCGCTACGGCCTGGCCTTCCTCTACCCCTGGGAGGTGGACCATGCCCCTTAAGACCAGATTTCGCTTGGCTGTGCAGGTCCTGACCCCGTTGCACATCGGCACGGGCCACATCTTGAGGCAGGATTTCGATTACGTCCTCCGCGATGGCCGTGTGCTCCGTCTCCACGAGGAACGCTTCCTGGAGTGGATCAGCGCCCGGGGGGAGGACTTTGCGCGCCTCACCCAAGGTGTCCCGCCCGGCCAGATCCTCGGCTCCAATCTCGAGTCCCACCTCGTCCGTTATGCCCTGCCCGGTACCCCCATGAACACCCAGGAGATCCGGGAGTGCGTCAAAGACGCATTCGATCGCCCTTATCTTCCCGCCTCTTCCCTCAAGGGTGCCCTGCGCACCGTGCTCCTTTGGCAGGCGTGGCGGGAGGCAAACCTTTCTCTAAATCGCGTGCGCTTGGAAGACAATCCCAAGTTTGCCGCCAAAGAGCTCGAAAAGGTCGTGTTCGGCAGGACTCCCCATGAGGACCTGCTCAAGGCCTTGCGGTTGGCGGACTCCCGCCCTGCCGGCAAGGACCGGCTCATCGTGGTCAACGTGCGGTGCGTTTCCCGCGCCGCCCGGGACGGCATCCCCCTGGCCCTGGAAGCTGTCGCCCCTGAAACGACCTTCCTCGTGGAGGGCCACGTGGACGAAACGGCGTTCCAGGCCTGGGGCAACTGGAGCAAAAAAGGGTTCCTTCCCGCGGAAAAAAGAGCTTGGCTTGACTGGGAACGCCTTGCCTGGGCCGCGCGCGAAAGAGCCCGGGAAAAAATCGACCGCGACATGGCTTGGGCACGACATGCGGACATCGATCTCGCTCCGTGGAAGAAGCTGCTCGAGCAAATGTCCAAGCCCAACCTCAAGGGTTTCCCTCTCCAGATCGGGTATGGCACGGGCTGGCTGGGCACCACCCTGGGCACCGCCCTCCTGGCCGACCCGAAGTTCGCCGAGGTGTACCGAAACCCCAAAAACCGAATGGGCTTCAACCC
>CALKFO010000033.1 GCA_938084765.1 Candidatus Bipolaricaulota bacterium
CTTGCCGGGCGGCGGCCAGCAAGGCTTCCCAGGCCTGGCGCGCCCCGGTGACCGGGCTCCCCTGCACGGCCAGGAGCACGTCGCCGGGGACTAGGCCGGCTTTCTGCGCTGGCTCCGCGGGCGCCACGAGCATCACCTGGGTTTGGCCACGCTCCAGGCTCAGGTGCAGCGAGCCCAGCACCCTCTCCAGGCGTGGGATCCAGCCCACTTGGACGGAGGCGCGGCGGCCTGGCACGGAAGCCAGGGCGGACCAGACCGCCCAGGGCCGGTCCACGGGCCTCCCCGCGACCTCCACGAGGACGTCCCCTCGGGTCAGGCCCAGGGCCGCCGCCAGTGAGCCCTCCCGCACCTGGGCCAAGGTTACGTAAGGAAGAGCGGACCCTGAGGGAAGGGTCAGGGAACGCGCGGTCAAGACGAGGCCGGCCTGCTCCAGGGCGTGCATGTTCGTCCAAAGCCCGGCCTGGAGGGCGGTCACCGCCACCATCACCCCCAGGACGAACAGGCCCAGGGGCAGGGCGAGGAAGGCGCCCCCCACCACCCCCCGTTCCGCCAGGCCCCACAGGGTTCTCATGCGGCCCTCCCGCGGAACCGGCGGAGCACCCGGTGGCTGAGGACGTTCAAGGTGAAGGTGAGGAGGAAAAGGAGGAGGCCGATGGCAAAAAGGTGGCTCCAGATGAGGGCGCCGGCCTCGTGGTCGCCGGTGGCGATGTTCACAAGGGCCGTGGTGAGGGGGAGGAGAGGCTGGAGGGGGTTGGGCGGCCAGGCCGGGGTGCGGCCGGCGGCCAGGGCCACGATCATCGTTTCCCCGATCGCTCGGGTGAGGGCCAGGATGAAGGCCGCGCCGACGCCGGAAAGGCCGGCAGGGACCACCACCCGCAGAAGCACGGTGGGCCGCCGCGCTCCCAGGGCATAGCCTGCCTCCCACAGCGACCGCGGCACCGCGTAGAGCACATCATCGGAAAGGGAGGCCATGTAGGGGGTGATCATGACCCCCATCACCAGCCCCGCGGAGAGCCCGTTCCAAAAGCCCACGGGGAGGAATCGCTGCAGGAAAGGGGTCACGAACCGCAAGGCGAAGAAGCCGTACACCACGGTGGGCACCCCGGCCAGCATCTCCAAAGCGGGTTTCAGGAGGGCACGGAGGCGGGGAGGCGCGTAGGCCGCAAGGAAAACGGCGGCCAGAAAACCCAGGGGAACGGCCACCCCCAGGGCGATGGCTGTGATCACCAAGGTGGCCCCCAGAAGGGGGAGGATCCCATAGGAGGCAGGCTCGTGGACGGGGGCCCAGCGGGTGCCGCCCAGGAACTCCCCAAGGGGCACCACGCGGAAGAACGGGACGCTTTCGTACACGAACGCGGCCAAGGTGGCGACGATCACGCCCAGGGCGGAGAGGGCGCACAAGAGAAGGAGGGCGCGGACGGCGCCCTCCTTTCCTCGGCGCAAACGGGCGAACTTCTGGCCCCGGATGCCCTCGTCAGAGGCCGGCATGGGCGCGGTACAGGCGCGCGATCTCCTCCAAAGGAAGGCCGGCGAACTGGCCGGCGAAGGCCGTGCCCAGCCGGCGCTCCTGCCACACCCTCCACGTGGCCTCCCGAATCCCCGGGGAGACCGGCAGATACCCCACGTCCAACATGAACTCCGGATCAGCCACGCGCTCCAGGAGGAACTCCACGAAAGCTGCGAGGACCGGGCGCGCGGCGGAGCGGGCATTCACGTAGATGAACAGGGGCCGGCTCAGGGGGTAGAGGAAACCGGCGATGGTGTCCAAGGTGGGAAGGACACCCTGGGGGCGAAGATCGGGGGCGGCTTCAAGCGGCGGCTTTCCCACCGCGGCCCGTCGCCGGTTGATCTCCTGAAGGATTTCCGCGGGCGGGTCGATCACCACCCGGCGGGGGTCGATCGCCACCGCCTGGACCCGGTCCCGGTTGTGCTCCAGATACGCGAAGCCAAAGTAAGTTAAGGCATAGGGATCCGCCCCGGTCTGCTCGGCAAGAAGCTGGTCCTCTTCGGTGCCGAAGTAGTCCGCGCGGGAATCCCCCTCCTTTCCGCTCACCACTGCGGTGAACACGTCGAAGGTCCCGGAGGTGGAGGCGGCCCCGGACAGGATGATGGGTGCATCGGCGAAGCGGGAGCCCAGGTGGCTCCAGCGGGTCACCAGGCCCTCGGACTCCCGGGACCACAAGAGCTCCAGCTCGCCCAGGGTCAGCACGGGGATGCCGTCCCGGAAGATCCTGGTCTTGGTGGACACGGCAACCACCACGCCGTCCAATCCGATGAGGAGCTCGAGGTAGGCCAGGCCCCGTTCCTGGGCTGTGGCGATCTCGGCGGGGCGGATGGGCCGGGAGGCGGTGTTGAGGTCGGTCTCCCCGGCGAGGAAGCGGCGGAAGCCGCCGCTGGTGCCGCTGATGCCTACGGAGATGCGGGCCTGGGGGTAGAGGGAGGAAAACTCCGCGGCCGCGGCCTGCACGATGGGGCCTACCGTGCTGGAGCCATCGGCCACGACGGTGGGGGCCTCCCGGGGGGCGGTGGGCTGGGCCCAGGCCGCCAGGCTCAGGATGCCCAAAACCCCGGCGCACACGAGGCTCAGTGTTCGCATTTTTCCTCCTTTGTACATAGCTTTCGCGGAAATTATGGTTAACGAAGAAGGCCCAGCAAGGGTCCCGCGGCAGGAACTTCGTTCTCTTTGGACGTCCTTACGCCACCCGGCCGATGGGCTGTCTACGAATTATCTATAGAGCGGCGGCTTCACCGAGATGTCCAGCGCCGTCTCCGCGATGTTGTACCCGTGCTCGCGGATGCGCAGGAGGCTGTCGGCCACAATGGACAGGGGCAGGGCGTTCTCGGGCTGATCCCGGGCCGCCGCCTGCACCCACGGCCAGACCTCCTCCGGGCGCTCCTTCCCCTCCAGCACGGCATTGGCCCGGGTCGCGTCCCGCTCCTCAAACGCCCGAATGGCCTCGGAGAGGACGGAGCGGGAGACATCGGCCAATTCCCGCAGTCGCTCGCCGAAGGCGGGGAGGGGCGGGGAGGCCAGGGCCAGCGCGGCCCGGCACACCTTGGCCGCGTGGTCCGCCACCCGCTCCAATTGATCGGCCACGCTCTGATAATGCCAGAACTCCTGACGGGAGTGGCCCACCTCCTCCTCCAGGAGCAGATCCCGCAAAAGAAGTCCGAATTGGCGAGCCACCAGGAGGACGAGCCTGTCCACGTCGCCATCCCGCTCGATCACGTCTTGAGCCAGCTCCTCATCCTTCCCCAGAAAGGCCTGGAGCGCGTCGTCCCACATGGCCTCGGTGATCCCGTAGATGCGGCGGATCGTGGCGTCCACGGGAAAATCCCGCACATCGGCCACGCAGGTCAGGGTTACCACCGACTGGGTCTCCCCCAGGATCTCCAGCCCCACTAGCGATTGGGCGATCTCGCGGATGGTGCGGCGCTCCTCCGGCCGGAATCGTTTCCCCACCACCTCGATCACCTCGAACCCGGCGATGTAGTGGGCGATGATGTCCCTCAGGAGCTGAACAGGGTTTTTCCCGTCCATGATGATGCGGCAACGGTTGCGCTCGCGCACGGCTGGGGGCAAAAGGAGGAGCCCGCCCGCGGGCGTGGGGACGAGGGTCATGGGGGTGCCCTGCCCCACCCCCATCTCCAGGGCCCACTCCTTGGGCAAGGTCACCAAAAGCGTCCCTCCTCCAGTGATTTGGACCTTTCTTTGGTACACCGGCACCCCCTACGAATCTTTTGGCGATTGTATAGCCAGCGACCATTAGCTACAAACCCTCAGGGCCTCCACAGCACCAAGGTGCCATCCTCCGCGCCCGCCAAGAGGATCCCCGTGGGGCTGAAGCGCACCGCAGTCAGGATGGCGGGAAAACTCGGTGAGGTCCAAACGACCCGGCCTGTGGCCGCGTCCCATACTTTGGCCGTCTGATCCAGGGATCCCGTGGCGATGTACGCCCCGTCCGGGGAAAAGGCCACGGCCACGGTGCAGCTTTCGTGGGCCCAAGCTTCCCAAAGAGGAAGCCACACCGCGGTGTCCCAGACCTTCAAGATCTTTCCCATTCCGGCCGCGAGGAGAAAGCCGTCGGGGGAGAACGCCACATCCCAGGCTCGACCGGGAAAGGTTTGCAGTTCCTTGCGGCTTCCGAGGTCCCACACGGCCACGCGGTCGGAGCCAGCCGTGGCCAGGATGGACGCGCTGGGCGAGGCCGCGATCCCCCAGACCGGACCGGCGTGGGCCTGGAAGGACCACAGCCGCTCCCCTGTCTTTGCATCCCAGGCCAGGACCCCTCCATTGGCCCCGCCCCCCAGGAGGATCCCGCTTGGGGTGAAGGCCAGGCATTGGATCATGGTGCCGGTGTTCCCATCCTCCCAAAGGAGCGAGCCCTCCGGCCAGCGCCAGACCCGCACGGTATTCCAGCCGCCGGCGGCCAGGAGGCCCGCCCCATCCCAGGCCAACGCCCGCACCGCCCCGGGGAAGGGCAGCTCTCCCGCCCACCGTCCTTCCGGCAGGGTGAGCACCACGACTTTTTCCGCCGCACCGAGGAAGACGTGGGACGATGCGCAGGCGATGTCGCTCATCCCGCGCACGGGTTGAAGCGTTCTGATCTCCGCGGCCAGGCCTACGAGCGCCACTCCGCACAACAAAAGGATCAACATTCATCCTCCTTTTTCCCAGGCCTCTGCGGCGGGCCTGTAGGCTTTTCCCCAGTACTCCTTGAGCATGCGCCGCGTGCAGAAGCGCGGGGCCACGGTGCGTATGGCCTCCTTCATGACCCGCACAAACCCATGGGGAATGCCGTCCGGTCCGCGCTCGTAGTAGAGGGGCACGATGACCTCCTCCAACAGCCGGTAGAGCTCTTGGGCATCGCGGGCGTTGCGCTCCTCGGGGGTCTCGTCGCCGCCGAACGCCCAACCGTTTTCGCCCGTGTACCCCTCCGGCCACCACCCATCCAGGATGGACAGGTGCGGAACCCCGTTGACGCAGGCTTTCATGCCGCTGGTGCCGCTGGCCTCCAGAGGCGGCAGCGGCGTGTTCACCCACACGTCCACCCCGGCCACGAGGAACCGGGCCAAGTGTTGGTCGTACTCCTCCACGAACGCGATCCTCCCCGCAAAGGAGGGGTCCTTGGCCAAACGAAAGACCTTCTGGATCAGGCGCTTGCCCTCGAGATCTGCTGGATGGGCCTTGCCGGCGAAGATGATCTGCACCGGCCGGAGCGGATCGGTCACGAGCTTCCTTAGCCGCTCCAGGTCGTGGAGGAGGAGGTCCGGCCGTTTGTAGGCGGTGAAGCGGCGGGCAAAGCCCAGGGTCAGGACGTGGGGATCCAGAAGGCTGCCGAAGGCGAGGATGTTGGCGGCGGGCGCGCCCTGTTGCCAACGTTTGCGGGCCCGAGCCGCAAGCTCCGCAATGAGTGCCTCTTTGCGCTCCTGGTGCACAGCCCAAAGCTCATCATCCGGGATTTCCCGCACCTTTTCCCACACGGCCGGGTCATCCGGTCGCTCCCGCCATCCCCGGCCCAGGTATTTGTCCAACAGGCGCTGGACCCGCAGGGGCTCGATCCAGGTGAAAAGATGCACGCCGTTGGTCACTGAATCGATGCGGATTTCCTCGTTTTCGAAGCGAATGCCTTGCCAGATCCTTCGGGCGACCTCCGCGTGCCTTCGACTCACGCCGTTGGCGTGCCCAGAGAGGCGCAGGGCGAACACGGTCATGTTGAACCCGGCGGCGGGGTCTTGGGGATGGGTTCCCAACCCCAGGATCGTCTCCCGCGGGATGCCGTAGGCCTGGCAAAACGGAGCCACGAAGCGGTCCACCAGGGCGAAGGGGAACACGTCCGTTCCCGCGGGCAGGGGGGTGTGGGTGGTGAACACCGTGGTCTCCCGGGTCTTCTTCAGGGCCGCGGCAAAGGACAAGCCGGAGGCCATGAACTGTCGGATCCGCTCCAGGAGAGCGAAGGCGG
Source organism: Candidatus Bipolaricaulota bacterium (assembly GCA_938084765.1). Taxonomy (GTDB): domain Bacteria; phylum Bipolaricaulota; class Bipolaricaulia; order Bipolaricaulales; family Bipolaricaulaceae; genus DTER01. Next base: position 5,964 of record CALKFO010000033.1, read on the forward strand.
GGTGGCCCTCGTTCAGGTGCACCACGGCCGGGCGGATATCCAACGCCTCCAGCGCCCGCATTCCGCCCACCCCCAGGATCCACTCCTGCTTGAGCCTCTGCTCCATATCCGTGGTGTACAGCTGCTGAGAAATGGCTCGATCCCAAGGGGAGTTTTCCTCCACATCCGTGGTGAGGAGGAACAGGGGCACACGGCCTACACGGGCCTGCAGGACTTGCACGTGGAGGGGCGGATCGAACCCGGGAACGGTCAAGGTCAGAGGCTCCCCGTTCCTTTGGAGGACGGGCCGAAGGGGGTGAGCTCCGTGGTCCAACGCCATGTGATGCACGTCCTCGGGCCAGCCGTCCTCGCGGATCCTCTGGGTCACGTAACCCTGGGAGTACACCAGCCCCACCCCCACCATGGGCAGGGCCATGTCGCTGGCCTCCTTCAACGTGTCGCCGGCGAGGATCCCCAGGCCTCCGGCATAGATGGGCAGCGACACATGGATTCCGAACTCTGCACAGAAGTAGGCGATGGGGCCAGGGAGCTCCAGGCTGGGGCGGGCCAAATCCGCTTGGTATTCGGCCATCACCTGGTCGTAGAGGGCGAGGAACCCTGGATCCTGGGCGGCCTCCGCCAGGCGCTCCGGTCGGATGAGGTGCAGCATGAGGACCGGGTTATGGGTGCTCTCCCGCCAGGCCTGATAATCCAGAGCCCGGAAGAGCCGACGCGCCTGCGGATGCCACGTCCACCACAGGTCGTAGGCGAGGTCCACGATCCCGCGAATACGTTCCGGAACGCGGGGAATGTTCGACAACCTCAGCATAAACGCATCTTAGGCGCAGCGCTGGCCAGGGGCAAGAAGTAACATATCCGCTTGGGGATGACGCGCCGTCAACTCTGGGAGATTGCTGGACAACCCACCCTCCTCACCGACGAGGATCTTTGGTTGTTCAACGAGGGGAACCATTCGGGGCTCTACGAGGTGCTGGGTGCGCATCCCATTCGTTGGCGAGGCCAGGCCGGCACGTATTTTGCGGTGTGGGCGCCCAACGCGGAGGAGGTATCGGTGGTGGGGAATTTCAACGGGTGGACTCCAGGCCGCCATCCCCTCCGCCCGCGGGCTAGCTCCGGGATTTGGGAGGGCTTTGTGCCAGGGGTTGGGCCGGGCGAGCTTTACAAGTACCACATCGTCTCTCGCTACGGCTGGCGGGGCTTCAAGGCGGACCCCTTGGCGTTCCATGCGGAGACCCCACCGAAAACCGCATCCATCGTGTGGGATCTTGCTTACGACTGGGGCGATGCCACTTGGATGCGGGAGCGCCGGGCCCGCAACAGCCGCCATGCGCCCATCGCCATCTACGAGGTGCACCTCGGGTCCTGGCGGCGGGGTCCCGACGGACGCCTGCTCACCTACCGGGAACTCGCCCCCCTTCTTGTGGACCATGTGCGCCGCATGGGCTTCACCCACGTGGAGTTCCTCCCGGTGATGGAGCATCCGTTTTACGGGTCCTGGGGCTACCAGATCACCGGATACTTCGCTCCCACCTCCCGATACGGGACCCCGCAGGACTTCATGTACCTCGTGGATGCCCTGCACCAAGCGGGGATCGGGGTGATCCTGGACTGGGTTCCGTCCCATTTCGCTTCAGATCCGCACGGGCTTGCGTTCTTCGACGGCACCTATCTTTATGAGCATGCTGATCCCCGTCAGGGCGTTCATCCCGATTGGGGGAGCCTCATCTTCAACTACGGTCGCCATGAGGTCCGCAGCTTTCTCCTGTCCAGCGCCTGCTTTTGGCTGGACCTGTACCATGCGGACGGCTTGCGCGTGGATGCCGTGGCCTCCATGCTCTATCTGGACTTCTCCCGCCCCGAGGGGGCCTGGGTGCCCAACCCTTATGGCGGCCGCGAAAATTTGGATGCCATCCACTTCTTGCGCCGGTTCAACGAGGAGGTCTACCGCCGCTTTCCTGACGTGCAAACGTACGCGGAGGAGTCCACGGCCTGGCCTGGGGTTTCCCGCCCCACCTATCTGGGGGGCCTGGGCTTTGGGTTCAAGTGGGACATGGGTTGGATGCACGACACCTTGGAATATTTCCGGCTTGATCCGATCTACCGCAAACACCATCACGGAAAGCTCACGTTTCGCGGCCTGTACGCCTGGTCGGAGAACTTCGTCCTGCCCCTTTCCCACGACGAGGTGGTCCACGGCAAGGGCTCGCTTTTGGGAAAAATGCCGGGCGATCCCTGGCAACGGATGGCCAACCTTCGCCTCCTTTTGGGGTACATGTACGCCGTTCCGGGAAAGAAGCTCCTGTTCATGGGTGGGGAATTCGGCCAAGAACGGGAGTGGAACCATGAGGGCGAGTTGGACTGGTGGCTTCTATCCCGCCCCGAACACGCGGGCTTGCAGCTTTGGGTTAGGGACTTGAACCGGCTCTATCGCGAGGAGCCAGCTCTACATGAGCTGGATTGTGAACCCGAGGGGTTCCAGTGGGTGGTCGTGGACGACGCGGACTCCGGTGTGCTGGCTTTTTTGCGGAAGGCCAGGAACCCTGAGCGGTGCCTTCTGGTCGTGGCCCACTTCACGCCCGTGGTGCGGCCGGAGTATCGGGTGGGCGCGCCCTTCCCGGGGTTTTGGCGCGAACTGCTCAATAGCGACGCCAAGGAGTATGGAGGAAGCGGGGTGGGGAACCTCGGGGGTGCCCAAGCTGAGCCTGTGCCCGCTCAAGGTTTTCCCTGTTCGCTGCGCCTGACGCTCCCTCCCTTGGGCATCCTTTTCCTTCGTCCGGAGCCGAGGGCTTAGGCGTTGGTGTCAGGAGCCTAGTGAAGTAACATTGTGGGAGCGGTATGCCGTTGGCCAGTGAGCTTCGGCCGGGAGCCACTGTACGGCTGGAGGGCGACCTTTTCCGGGTGGTGGAGGCGGTTCGGCACATCGGCAGCGCCCAGCAAAAAGGGCTTGTCTACCTCAAGATGCGGAACCTGCGCACGGGGGCGCTGGTGGAGCGGCGCCTCCGCCCCGAGGACGAGGTCCAAGAGGTGGATCTGGAGAGGCGTCCCATGGAGTACCTGTACACCGACGGCGAGGCCTTTTACTTCATGGACCTGGAAACCTATGACCAAGTGGCCATACCCGCCAAGATGATCGGGGAGCTGGAGGTTTTTCTGCAACCCAACCAGCGTGTGCCCGTGGACTTCTACCAAGGGAACCCCGTGGCCGTCGTTTTCCCGGATACCGTGGATCTCAAGGTGGTGAGCACAGCTCCGGCCCTGCGCGACAAGGAAAGCCACGTGTACAAGCCCGCCATTTTGGAGAACGGACTGGAAGTGTTGGTGCCTCAGTTCATCGGGGAAGGCGACATCGTGCGCATCAACGTGTACACCCGGGAGTACGTGGACCGGGTGGAGAAGCGGGGCTAGGAACCACTAGCCCCGCTCCCTTTCACAGGTTGATCTGGACGTTCGCTGCTTCCCTGGCCTTTTTCAGCCACTCCTGCCACAGGCTATCCCGCTTTTGCGAGATCAGAAGGGAGGCGATCTTCAGGCGCACCTCTGAAAGCGGCAGGATCTGGCCCTGCGCGTCTAGGAACTGGCTGGGGTAGGCCTGGTAATAAGCGGAGATCTCCTCTTCGCTGACCGTGGCCTCCGCGGTTATCGCCTCCTTTAGGGCCTCGAGCAGGGCCTGCTCCTCCGCCTGGGGCCGGAGTTGCGCCTTGAACTCCTCCAAGGTCAGCCCCTCATTGGCCAACTCCGCCACCAGCCCCTCGTCCGTGAGGTTGTAGTAGGACTTGATGTACTCCAGGGTTTGGTTCACGAGCTCCTCCACGCGAACGGGATCGGCGGAGAGACGGCGGGCCCGCGCCTCCTGCAGCTGGATCTTCCGCAGGATCAAGTCCTCCAGGACGTCCCGCTGGTAGCGGATGAGGAAGGCCTTTCCCTCCGGGGTGTTGAGCAGGGACTGAGCAAACCGGGGGTACTGGAAGTACAGGTTGAAGAGGATCTGGTTCAGACGGGTTGCACTGTCCAGCTCTTCACGGGCGATGGGCTCCCCGTTCACCACGGCCACCGGCACCTGGGCGAGCCCTCCCAGGGCTAGGCCGACGACGATGAACATCACGCTGAGCCTGTTCACTTTTCCTCCTTGGTTTCCTCTTCCACCACGAAACCCGCCAGACGGCGCACCGCTCGGCGCAGGTCTTTGCTGAGCTTCTCGTAGCGGGTCCGCTCCGTAGGCGAGACCGAGGGTGGGGTTTTCTCCAGCGCCTCCAGGAAATGGCGCATGGTCACAACTTGCGCTTTGGGATCCTCACGGAGGGCGATGAGCCCAGCCTTGCGGCACACCTCCGCGATGTCCGCCCCGCTATAGCCTTCCGTGCGGCGAGCAAGCTCCACAAGATCCACATCGGGCGCCAGAGCCATGTCCTTGGTGTGCACCTTGAAGATGGCCAGGCGCGCTTTTTCGTCCGGAAGGGGCACATAGATGAGCTCATCAAACCGCCCGGGCCGGAGGAGGGCTGGATCGATGATGTCGGGCCGGTTCGTGGCGCCGATCACCCCCACCCCTTTGAGCTCCTCCAGACCATCGAGCTCGGCCAGGAGCTGGTTCACGATGCGTTCGGTGACGTGGGGTTCCCCGATGGCGGTGCCGCGCCGCGGCGCCAGCGCATCGAGCTCATCCAAGAAGATCACGGCCGGGGCCACCTGTCTTGCGCGCCGAAACACCTCGGCGATCCGC
>CALKFO010000034.1 GCA_938084765.1 Candidatus Bipolaricaulota bacterium
ATCACGGTGCGGGACACCACGCCGCCGGTTTTGACCGTTCCGCCGGACGTGGACCTGGGGTGCAACCCGCCGGACACGAGCCCGGACACGACCGGCTGGGCCACGGCGCAAGACAACTGTGATCCTGCGCCGGTGGTGACCTACACCGACAGTGTTTCGGTTGTGGGCTGCCGGGTGACGATCACCCGCACCTGGCGGGCCGTGGACGCCTGCGGCAACGCCACGGAAAAACCGCAGCGGATCACCTTCATCCAGGACACCACGCCTCCCACGATTCGCTGCCCCGGGACGGTTGTGGTGTATGTGTACGGCTGCACGGCCCCGGATGGGGCTTGGGTGAGCTTCCCCATCTCGGCCACGGACAACTGTGACCCCAGTCCCCAGCTGAGCTGCAGCGCGTGGGGCGGGTGGTTCCCGGTGGGCACGACCCCTGTCACGGTGGAGTGCACGGCCATCGACCGTTGCGGCAATGAGGTCACTCAGGTCTGTTCGTTCACGGTGACCGTGGTGAAGGGGAACAATCCGCCGGTGGCGCGCCCTGACTCCGCGGACTGCAACGGCTTTTGTTGCATTTCCGTTTTGGGTAACGACTACGATCCCGATGGCGATCCCATCACCCTGGTCGATGCCTCCGCTCGCTGCGGGAGTGCCTGGGTTTCCGGGAGCATGGTCTGCTACACCACGGCCGGTTGGTCCTGTGGGCAGCCGCCTGGGCCAGGGGTCACGGACTCCATCACCTACACCATCAGCGACGGCTGCAGTTACGCCACGGGCACGGTGTTCATCCGAATCACTTGTGAGATCTGTCCGTTGGCCCTTCCGTCGGGGGGTGAGCCATGAGGCCGGTGTGGTTGATGGTGGTGATGGGCGGGGTGGTGTTGGCCGCCCCGCCCACCCTCCTTTGGGAGGGGAAGGTCACTTGGACCCTCCCTGCGGCGACCTCGTCCCTGGAGGCCCGCCTCGCCTTGGGCGGGGAGGTCTGGGGCTGGCGCTGGGAGGGAATGACCTCCTTCACGGAAGGCGAGTGGAGAGAGCTCAAGCTGCGGGCCAGCGGCCTGGCCGGAGAGCTCTCCTTCTCCGCAGCCCTGGAATGGGATCCCCAGGTCCCCCCATTCCTGGGCCTCACGGCGCAGGTCAAGGGTGCCCCTTTCGGGCTGAAGGCGGAATGGGTGGGCAGGCTGGAGGAGAAGGGCTGGGGCTGGGGTCTCCGCCTTTTCGGCCCAGCGGGCTCGCTTGTGGAAAGCGTTCGCCTCAGGTTCAACCTCAAGCGCTTCCTGGACGAAGTGTACAAGGATACGTTCGTCCCGAGCTTCTCCTTTGGGGAGGTACGGTTCGTGGCGAGGCTTCCCTGCTGTGTGGAGCGGCTGCGGGGCTGGCTTTTGTTCACCAAGGAGGGGTTTTCCGAGCTTGGGGTGAGCTTTCCTTTTCCTGTACTGCAGGAGACGGGCCTGTTTTTCGCGGCGGTGATGCGCTTCAAGGTCACGGAGAAAAGGGACTTCCTTGCCCCTGGCTTGGTCTACCGCCCGCCCGCGTGCGTGGAGGCCTTTTTGGGGCTGGACTGGGATCCAACGGCCTGGAGGATCCAAGGGATCAGGGTCTACGCTCTCGGCTTTCGCTGCCAGCTGGAGGGGTTTTCCGTGCGGGTCCTCACGATGTTCGAGGACATTGGGCTTGTGAAGAGGCCGTATAAGGAGGCGGTGTGGCTGGGCTGGGAGGGTGCGGGCTGCTGCGGGCCCACGAGGTTTTGGGCAACCCTGTATTTTGGGGAAGCCGGGCTTTTCGGGCTTGGCGAGATGGAGGTGGGGACGGAGTTCAACTTTGCCCCCCACGGGTCGGTGCTCGCAGAGGCTGGGTTTACGAGTGAAAAGGCAAGCTTGGGCTTAGGGTGGCGCGTGCGTTTCTAAGTCTCCACGTTTGGGGGTCGCTCGCCCACCTGATGGGCCACGGCCCAGCTCCGCACCTGTTCAAACCGAAGATCCAAGCGCTTGGCGTTCGGGAGCCGAGCCCGTAAAGTTCGTCTGTGCTTGATCTCTCGTTGGTGGAGGGGTTCCGGCAGGTTCTTCTGCGCGAGCCCCGCCTCGTCCGGCTCCCTGCGGAGAGGACCGCGGTGTTCGTGGGCGACACCCACGGCGACCGCCAGGCCACCGAGGAGGTCTTGCGGCGGTATTTCGACGACCAGCACGTGCTGGTGTTCCTGGGCGACTACGTGGACCGCGGCCCGGATTCTTCGGGGAACTTGGCACTCCTTATGCAGGCCAAAATATCCCATCCGGACCGAATTTTTCTCCTCATGGGCAACCATGAGGCCTGGGCGGTGGCGCCCTTCGTGCCCGCCGACTTTTGGCGCTCCTTAACCCCCAGGGAGGAAAAGGTCCTCGCCGAAACGCTGTCCCTCCTGCCCTTGGCTGCCCATCACCCCGCAGGGGTGCTCGCCGTGCACGCTGCCCTGCCCGACGTGGACGAAATCGAGGAGATCGAGCATGTGCAGCTGGGCTCAGCAAATTGGCGGAAGATGACCTGGGGCGATTGGGTCGACGGGCCAGGTTATCAGCTGGACCCTGGCGTGTTCGGCCGCCCCCTCTACGGCCGGGACTATTTCGTGGAGGTCATGGACCGCCTGGGGTTGCGGGTGTTGGTGCGGGCCCACCAGCCCGATGCGCCCCTTTTCCTCTTTGCCGGCCGCTGCCTGACCCTCTTCACCAGCCACGCCTACGGCCCAGGGCCCCGCCGCGTGGCCCTCCTTCCCCCAGGAACCCCCGTGCGCTCCGGAAAAGACCTGCTCATCCGCGAGCTCTAAAACGGCCAGATCAGGGGCACCAGGAGCACCACCAATGCGTACGAGATCAGCACAACAAGGCCGCCGAAGATCACGTAGTCGCGGAAGCGGTAGCCGGCCACGAGGACCAAGGCGTTGGGCGGTGTTCCCACGGGGGTGGCGTAGGCCGCGGCGGTCACGGTGGCCAGGGCCATGAGCACAGGATGCGGGTTCACCCCCAAGGAACGGCACATGGACAGGGCGATGGGCGCAAGCATGGCCATGGTGGCCGTGTTGGACATGAACTGGGTGAGCACGATTCCCACTCCGCTCACCACCGCGAGGAACAACCAAGGGCTGAAGGCGTGCCCCAGAAGGCCCAACGCCCAGTCAGCCACGAGCTTTCCGCCCCCGCTTTTCTCCAAGGCAGCGGCCATGCCCAAGGCGCCCGCCAGAAGAAAAATGGTGTTCCAATCGAACCGGGAAAAGAGCTCTTTGGGCGAAACACAGCCCAACAGGAGCACCAAGAGGGCGCCGATCACGGCGGTCAGGGCCAAGGGGATGGGCTCCGTGGCGAACAGACCCACGCACAGCGCCAAAACCCCAAGGGCACAAAGCTTTTTCCATCGGCGGGTGGGGTTGTGGGCGGAGGCAGCCACCGCAGGCACGGCCTCCTCCCAAAACCGGCGCCGGGCCAAGGGATAGGCCAACACCAGGAGGTAAACCAGGTACGCCGCGAGGATGGGCAGCCCAATGAGGGCGAACTCAAAGAAGCCAAAGGGGCGCAGACCCGCGTTCTGCAGGGCGGCTTGGGCGATGAGGGGGGGAGTGGACCCCACCAGGGTCAGCATCCCCCCGGTATTGGCGGCGAAGGCCACGAACATGAGGATGTTCTTGGGCCGGATCTTGCCGGCGGAGGCCAGGGCCAGCCCGCTCACAATGGGGATGAAGACCGCCGTGGTGCCGGTGTTGTTGAGGAAAGCGGAAAGCCCCGCGGTGGCCAGCACGGTGAGGAGAAGGAGCACCCGCTCGTTGCCGCGGCTGGCGCGCGTCAAGCGATCCCCCAGCTCCTGGGCTGCGCCCGTGGCGAACAGGGCCTCGCCCACCACCATCATCCCGCCAACCAGGAAGATCACGGGATCGGCAAAGCCGCGGAAGGCGGTGGAGAAGTCCGCGGCGCCGGTGAGGACCATGAGGACACAGCCCAATACCGCGGCCAGCCCCAAAGGGACAAGCTCCGTGGCGTACAGAACGGCTATGCCTGCAAGGACCAGAAGCGAAATCAGGGCAGGGCTCATCTTGCCAATCAAACCAAAGGCGGCTGGGCGATGTGCCCCGCCTTCATGAGGATCTCCACCTCCTGGCGGGCCCGGCGGATCATGGTCTCCGCCTGCCGCACGAGCTCGCCCTCCGAGAGGGTGCGGCGTGCCACCCCCTGCTCCATGGCCTTCTTGGCCACAGCCACCGCCTCGTTCACGAACACCTCCCACTCCTCCATGGTGGGAACGACGTAATCCTCGCGCAAGCCCTTTTCCTCTGCGGTCTTGGCGATGGCCTCCGCGGCGGCGATGGCCATCTCGTCGGTGATGGTGCGGGCGAACACGTCCAACACGCCCCGGAAGATCCCGGGGAAGCCCAGGGAGTTGTTGATCTGGTTGGGGAAGTCGGAGCGGCCGGTGCCCACGATGCGCGCGCCCGCCTCCTTCGCTTCCCAGGGCCAGATCTCCGGAACGGGGTTGGCGCAGGCGAACACGATGGCGTCCTTGGCCATGCGCCGGATCCACTCGGGCTTGATCACGCCCGGCCCTGGCTGGGACGCCGCCACACACACGTCCGCGCCCTCCAGGGCCTCAGGGATCCCACCCTTGCGCCGCTCTTTATTCGTGCGGTTTGCGTAATCCCACTTGTAGGGGTTCTCGTGCTTTTGGGCCTCCAGGTCCTCGCGGCCCGGATGAAGGATCCCTTTGGAGTCCACCATGATGACGTTGCCTGCGGGAACGCCGTAGGTGAGGAGGACGCGCACGAACGCGATGTTCGCGGCACCGGCGCCGATCACGGCGTAGGTCACCCGCTTGGGGTCCTTGCCCACCACTTTGAGGGCGTTGAGGACGCCCGCCAGGGTGATGGCCGCGGTCCCCTGCTGATCATCGTGCCAAACGGGGATATCGAGCTCGGCCCTCAGGCGCTCCAGAACATAAAAGCATTTGGGCGAAGCGATGTCCTCGAGGTTGATGCCGCCGAAGGCCGGCGCGATCCACTTCACCGCTTGGATGAGCTCCTCCGGGTCCTTGGTGTCGATGGTGACGGGGAAGGCGTCCACGCCACCTAAATACTTGAAAAGGAGGGCCTTCCCCTCCATCACGGGCAGGGCCGCCAGGGGGCCGATATCGCCCAGGCCCAGCACGCGGGTGCCGTCGGAGACCACGGCCACGAAGTTCCCCTTGTTCGTGTACTCAAAGACCTTTTCCGGGTTTTGGGCGATCTCCCGGCAGGGCTGGGCCACACCCGGCGTGTACCAGATGGCAAAATCCTCGTAGGAGCGGATGGCGCACTTGGCGGTGACGCTGACCTTGCCCCGGTAGAAGGCGTGAAGCGGCGGGGCCTTGCGCGCCGGCTCCTTGGCCTTGGCCAAAAGCTCCTCCACGTTGGGCTTTTCTGTGCTCATCGTTTCACCTCTCCGCGAATCCTGGCCCGGATGGCCTCCATGTTCCGCTCCACCTGGGCGGACAGGTCCTTGTACAGCGAGCGGCCATGGGCGTCCATGGCCACCACGAGGGGACCGAACCTCTCCACCTCGAACACCCAGATCGCCTCAGGGATCCCCAGTTCCTCAAGCCCATGGACTTCCCGCACCCGTTGGATGGCCTGGGCGGCGAGGACGCCGGCTCCGCCGGTGAAGTGGGCGTAGACGGCGCCCACCTCCGCCAGGGCCTGGAGGGTTTGCTCGCCCATGCCGCCCTTGCCCACGATCACCCGCGGCTTGAAGCGGCGCAGGAACTCGGCCGCGAAGAGCTCCATGCGGGCGGAAGTGGTGGGACCTGCGGCCACCACCTGCCATTCCTCCCCCTTTTTGCTCACCACCGGCCCGCAATGGAAGATGGCCAGGCCCTCCAAGGGAAGGGGCGCCCCCTTTTCCAGCATCGTTCGGTGGGCCTCATCGCGGGCGGTGACGAGGAGCCCGCTCAGGTAGACCACGTCCCCCACCCGCAGGGCCCGCACCTCCCCCTCCGGGATCGGCGTGACGAGGACCCTCTCCATGGCGCCTCCTTACTGGGACACGGTGATGGAGCGGTCGGGGCCGATGCGCACGGTGGCCCGCCGGTGGGCCCAGCACTGTACGGCGATGCCCACCGGAAGCGATGCGGGGTGCCGATGGGCATACTCCACATGCACGGCCAGGACCGTGGTCCGGCCGCCCAGGCCCATGGGCCCCACACCGGAGGCGTTGATGAGCTCCTCCAGCTCCTCCTCCAGGGCGGCCACCTCCGGCTCGGGGTGGCGTTGGCCCAAGGGTCGAAGGAGCGCGAGCTTCCCCAGCTTCAGGGCCAGATCCGCTCCACCGCCGATCCCCACGCCCACGATGGTGGGCGGGCAAGGAAGGCCTCCCGCGGCCACCACGTGCTCCACCACCGCCTCCTTCACGCCCCGCAGCCCCACGCCCGGGGAGAGCATTTTGAGGGCCGAGCAATTCTCCGAACCCCCGCCTTTGGGCAGGACATGGATCTCCACGGCATCCCCCGGCCCAGGCTCCCAGGTGATGGCCGGAACACAGCGGCCGGTGTTGTCGCCCGGGTTCTTCCCCGTGAAGGGGTGCACCGTATTGGGCCGCAGGGGCACCTCGCGCGTGGCCCGGCGCACCGCCTCCGGAATGGCAGCGAAAAGCTCCTTGAGGTGGGGAAAGTCCAGGCCGAACCGGATGAAGAAGGTGGGGGTGCCTGTGTCCTGGCAGAGGGGGACCCGACCCTCTTTGGCCATCTCCACGTTCTTGAGGATGGCCTCCAGCTGCACCCGCGCAGGCCCCTCCTCGCGCGCATGGGCCGCACGCAAGGCTCGGACCACCTCCTCGGGAAGCACCGTGGCAGCCAACGCCAGCGCCTGCGCCAACCCCTCCACGAACCCCATCACTCCTCCCGGATCTCCTGCACCTTGGCCTGGTACAGCTCCAGGTAGGTCGGCTTTTGGATGTCCACGAATTTTCCGACCACGAAGGGCTGGCCAGGGACGATGTCGGCTTCCTTGGGATCAGCGCCGTGGCGGATGACCACGTGCTCGCGGTAGTAGCGGAGCTCGTCCAGGCCCTCGCCCAGGCGGTTGCGCCGCCCGTAGTTCGTGGGGCAAGGGGCGAGGACCTCCACGAAGGTGAACCCCTTGTGGGAGAGGGCCTCCACGAAGGCCTTCTGCAGCCGGCGGCCGTCCAGGGTGGTCCAGCGGGCCACGTAGGTGGCACCGGCCGAGGCCGCCAGGTGCACGAGGTTGAAGGGGTGCTCGAAGTTGCCAAAGGGGCTGGTGGTGGTGCGCGCGCCAACAGGCGTGGTCGGCCCCAGCTGCCCACCCGTCATGCCGTAGTTGAAGTTGTTCACGCAGATCACGGCGATGTCCATGTTGCGGCGGGCGGCATGGATGAAGTGGTTCCCGCCGATGGCGAAAAGGTCGCCGTCGCCAGAGAACACGATCACGTGCAGGTCAGGGTTGGCGAGCTTGAGGCCGGTGGCAAAGGGGATGGGCCGGCCATGGGTGGTGTGGTAGGTATCGAGCTTGAGGTACCCGGCCACCCGGCCTGTACAACCGATCCCGGACACCACCGCAATGGAATCCGGATCCCAACCAAGCTCATCCAGCGCGTAAAGAAAGGACGAGAGGGCTGTGCCCAATCCGCAGCCCGAGCACCAAATGTGGGGAAGCCGGTCCGTCCGAAGCCACCGTTCCAACGGGTGGCGCACGCCCGGCACCAGCTCCGGCTCCGCCCGCACGACCTTCACCGGCATTGCCGATACACCTCCTCGATCCCCTGGAAGACCTCCTCGGGGGTGTGGATGCGGCCTCCGGCGTGGTAGACCCCGTGCACAGGGACCCGGCCGCGCACGGCCCGCTCCACCTCCCGGCTGATCTGGCCCAGGTTCAGCTCCACCACCACCATCCCCTTCACCTGCCCGGCCAAGCGGAAGAGGGCTGCGTCGGGGAAGGGCCAGACCGTGATGAGGCGGAAAAGCCCGGCCTTGATCCCGGCCCTCCGCGCCAGCTCGATCCCTCCCAAGGAGACCCGGGCGGAAATCCCGTAGGAGACCACGGCGATCTCCGCGTCCGCAAGCCCAACCTCCTCGTAGAACGTGTACTCCTGGGGGAAGAGCCGGATTTTGTCCACGAGGCGGCGCACCAGCCGATCGTGGGTCTCCGGGGACATGTCGGGGTAGCCCCGCTCGTCGTGGGTGAGGCCGGTCACGTGGATGCGGTAGCCTTCACCGGCGCAGGCCATGGGCGGAACGAGATCCGGATCGGGCGCGAAGGGGAGGAACTCCTCCGGCGGCGTGCGGGGCTTGCGGCGCGGGGCCACGGGCACCTCGGGCGGGATCTCCACCCGCTCATACATGTGCCCCACCACCTCGTCCGTCATGAGCAGCACCGGAACCCGGAAGCGCTCGGACAGGGCGAAGGCCCGCACGGTGAGGTCGAACGCCTCTTGGGGGGAGGCCGGGCAGAGGGCGATGATCTCGTAGTGGCCATGGGAGCCCCAGCGGGCCTGCATCATGTCGCCCTGGGCCACCAGGGTGGGAAGGCCGGTGGAGGGCGCGCCGCGCTGCACGTCCACGATCACGCAGGGCGTCTCCGTCATCACCCCCAAGCCCAGGTTCTCCATCATGAGGGAGAAGCCTGGGCCGGAGGTGGCGGTCATGGCCTTCATCCCACCCCAGGAGGCGCCCAGGACGGCGGCGATGGCGGCGATCTCGTCCTCCATTTGGATGAACACCCCCCCGATTTGCGGAAGCCGCCAGGCCAACCGCTCGGCGATCTCCGACTGGGGGGTGATGGGGTAGGCGGCAAAGAAGCGGCAGCCGGCGGCGATGGCCCCCTCCGCGATGGCCTCATCCCCGTTCATGAAGTGCACGCCGCTCAGGACCGTTCTAGCTGGCATCGCCCG
>CALKFO010000035.1 GCA_938084765.1 Candidatus Bipolaricaulota bacterium
CTTCCTGGCGCAAGAAGGGGAGATCGATTGCTTCTCGTGTCTTCCGCGCAAGCTCCGCCGCCGGCCGGACCTTTGGCCCGCGCTTCTAGCCCTTCTGCGCTGGCTTCCAGCTGAGCTTTTGCGGTAAACTTTTTCGTGCCCAAGAAGGCAAAGAAGGCCAAAGCTAAGGAGAAAGTTCACCCCAGGCCGTCTCTTCTTGCTAAGTTTCGGCTTGGCGTTCTCCTTTGGCTTTTGACCACCCAGCCCCTGGTCTTCTCGCCCTGGAACACGGAGTACGGCTATGTGAAAACCCTGTACACCTTGGTGCACGTGGGCGTGCTGCTCCTCCTTTGGGCTTGGGAGATGGCGCGGGCCAAAGCATTCCGGGTGGAGTGGACCTGGCTCGGTTTCTTCATCCCGGCTTTTCTCCTTTCCGCCTTCCTTTCCCTCACTGGTCCCACGCCTCCGTGTGTGGTCCTCCAATCCGCGGCCGTGTTCCTGGGCTTCGGCCTGCTCTTTCTCCTTGTGGTCAACACGGAGGAGAGGGCCCATCCTTGGCTGTTGAGCGCCCTTCTGATTGCGGCGGTTTTGAACGCGCTTTTTGCCCTCCTGCAGTACCTGGGGAAGGTGCCGGGTGGACCGGGTGGCCGCGGCCTCTCGGCCATGGTCGCCACCATGGGCAACCGACAGTTCCTGGCTGGCTTCCTTTCCTACCTCATCTTTCCGGGGCTCACGCTCCTCCGATCGACCAAAGGGAAAAGCTGGGTCCTTACAGCGCTGGCCGTGGGTTTCTGTTTGGCTGTGATGCTTCTTACGCAACAGATCGGCGTTCGGCTTGGGTTAGGCGTGGCTTTGGCTTTTGTGGCCTTCGGTCTGGGGTTTTGGTCCGTGCCCCTGCCGCGCCCCAAGCGCTGGGCGTTCGTGGGGCTGGTGGTCCTTGCGGCCCTGGGCGCCACTTTGCGGGGGTGGGGGCTGGGGGCGGGCGCGGCCCTCGCGGGGGGCGGTGTTGGCCTTTACTTCCTCGGACGCGTCTTGCGCCGCATCCCTCTGCTCTGGCTGGGCGTAGCTGCAGCCGGGGTTCTCGCCGTGATCCTCCTTCTTCCGGTCACCACACCCCTTCCCGCGGTACGCGATCTTTGGTTGCGCAAGTCCGGGGCGATCCGGGCCTGGGACTGGTGGGTGGGGTACGAGATGTGGGGGGATTTCCCGGCTTTCGGGATTGGCCTTGGCGGATACAAGATCTTTTTCGTTCCCTATAAGCCCAAATTCCTGGCGAGCGCCCGGGGTGCCACCTACGCCTTCCCCTTCCCCCGCGCGGACCAAGCGCACAACGAATACGTGCAGGTGGCCGCGGAGCTGGGCACGGTAGGGGCCCTCCTCCTCCTGGGAGGCCTGGTCCTTCTCGCTTATGTGGGGCTTAAGCGCATCTCGCGCGCCCACGACCCTTTGACCAGACTGGAGCTTCTTCTTTTGGGTGGAGGTTTGGTCACCGTTTTGGTGCACGCCGTCCCCACCTTTCCCTTCCACCTGCCCGCTTCCAGCCTGGCCTTTGTGACCATCCTGGGGTTAGCCCTCTCCCCCCGCTATGGGCCGGTGGGAACCCTATCCTTTGGGCTTCGCGGCGGTGGGCGGCAGGCGGTCGCCCTTCTCCTTGCCCTTTTGGGGCTGGCCTTCGCCTTCTTTTCCGTGCGCGATGGTGTCGCGGATGGACTTCTCCTTTCCGCCCAGGCCTCCTATTACCTTGGTCGCCTGGATTGGGCCGAAGCCCAGATCGAACGCGCGGTGCGCTTGGATTTCTGTCCCCGCCTCTCCCTGTATTGGCTTGGGCTGATCAAGGCTCAAGCCGGGAAACTCGTCGAAGCCAAGGAAGCCCTCACCGCGTGCTTGGACCGTTATCGGCCTGAGGTCCTCTACCTCAACCTGGCCGGGGTGCATTTGCAGCTTGGCGAGCACGAGGAGGCCCGGAATCTGCTCCTTGAGCTTTTGGCCACCCATCCTTTTCCGGAGATGGCCCGCGATGCCTCCTATTACCTGGCCGCGACCGATGTGGCCCAAGGGAACCTGCTTGAGGCCAAAAGGAGGCTGGAGGAACTCGTGCGCGCAGACCCCCAGTACGAGCGGGCCTGGATCCTGTTGGGCGAGGTGGCCAAGCGCCGCCACCTTCGGGATGAGGCCAAAAGCCATTTCCAGCGCGCCCTTACGGTCATCGACAGCAAAATGGCCAGGATCCAGGCGCAACTGGCTCAACCCTTACCCCTGCGGGATTATGGCGAGCTTCAGGGCCAACTTTCCCTGCTTCAGACCATGCGTAGGCGGGTGGTTCAGGCGCTGGAAGAACTCCCCTGAGGCCGTATAGTTTTTCGGTATGCCTTTGACGAGCGTTTTGCGGCGTGTGCGCGACTCCAATGAGCGCAAGCTGCGCCGCCTCTTTCCCATCCTGGCAGCGGTGAACAGCTGGTCCGCCCGGATGAAGGATCTTTCCGATGAGGAACTTCAAGCCAAGACCGCGGAGTTCAAGCGGAGGCTTGCCAAGGGGGAAACGCTCGATCAAATCTTGCCCGAGGCCTTCGCCGTGGTGCGGGAGGCCGCCCGCCGCACCATCGGCCTCTACCCCTTCGACGTTCAGGTCCTGGGCGGGATCGTGCTCCACCAGCGGCGCGTGGCCGAGATGAAAACCGGGGAAGGGAAAACCCTCGTGGCCACCATGCCCGCTTATCTCAATGCCCTTGTGGGGAAGGTGCACATCGTCACGGTGAACGACTATCTTGCCAAGCGCGACCGCCACTGGATGGGGCCGATCTACGAATATTTGGGCCTCAGCGTGGGCCTCCTCCAGGAGGACACCCCTCCGGCGGAGCGCAAAAAGGCCTACGCCTGCGACATCGTCTACGGGACGAACGCCCAATTCGGGTTCGACTACCTTCGCGACCACATGGTGCTCTCGCGGGACCAGAAGGTACAAGGCCCCTTGGACTACGCCATCATCGACGAGGTGGACTACATCTTGATCGACGAGGCCCGCACTCCCCTCATCATCTCCGGTCCCACGGAGGAGACGGCCCGCATGTACCGGGAGTTCGCCCGCCTGGCCCGGCTGTTCCGCCCTGGAGAGGACTTCGAGGTGGACGAGGAGCATCGCCGCCTTTCCCTGACGGAGAGGGGCTGGGAGAAGGCCGAGAAGCTTCTCAAGTTTGACAACATCGCCGATCCGCGGGCCGCCACCGCCCGGTACCATCTGGAGACGGCCCTCAAGGCCCTCGTGTTTTACAAGCGCGACCGCGACTACATTGTGAAGGACGGGCGGGTCATCATCGTGGACGAGTTCACCGGCCGTCTTATGCCTGACCGCCGCTACTCCGGCGGCCTCCACCAGGCCATTGAGGCCAAAGAGGGCCTGCCCATCCAGCGCGAGCACCAGACCCTGGCCCAGATCACCATCCAGCACTATTTCCGGCTGTACAAGGGCCTGGCGGGCATGACCGGCACGGCTAAAACTGAAGAGGAGGAGCTCAAAAAGATCTACGGTCTGGATGTGGTACAGATCCCCACCAACCGGCCCATGATCCGCTATCACCACCCCGATGTGATCTTTCGCACGCGCAAGGCCAAGTTCGAGGCGGTGGCCGACAAAGTGGCGGAGCTCCACCGCCAAGGCCGACCTGTCCTCATCGGCACCACCTCCATCGAGGACTCGGAGTACCTGTCGCAGCTGTTGAAAAAGAGGGGGCTCCCCCACCAGGTCCTAAACGCCAAATACCACGAGAAGGAGGCCATGATCGTGGCCCAGGCTGGTAGGTATGGCGCCATCACCATCGCCACGAACATGGCCGGCCGGGGGACAGACATCCTCCTTGGCGGCAACCCCGAGTACCGCGCCCGCCAGGAGGCCGATCCTCAGGCCGAGCCCGAAACCTATCGGGAGCTTCTGGAGCGCTACCGCAAGGAGGCCGAGGAGGAGCGGCGGAAGATCGTGCAGCCTGCGGATCCCCGCTCTCCCTATGGCCGCTGGGTGCTCCAACAGATCCAAAAGTGGTGTCGGGAAACAGGAAGGGAATTTCGCCCAGAGGAATGGCAGGAGATCTATCAAGGCGGGCTTTTCGTCATCGGCTGTCAGCGCCACGAGGCCCGGCGGATCGATGATCAATTGGCAGGCCGGGCCGGCCGCCAGGGCGACCCCGGCGAGGCCCAGTTCTTCCTCTCCCTGGAGGACGACCTTCTGCGCATCTTCGGGGGCGAGCGCCTGGCCTCCCTCCTGGATCGGCTGGGCGTGCAAGAGGGCGAGGCCATCACCCATCCGCTTCTCACCCGAGCCATCCGTCGGGCTCAAAAGCGCGTGGAGGAACGCAACTTTGAGATCCGCAAGCGCCTTTTGGAGTACGACGAGATCATGGCCAAGCAGCGGGACGCCATTTACGCCCTGCGGGAGCGCTTTCTCCTCCCTGCTCCCGGGGAGACCCCCAACGACGCGGAGCTGCGGGAACACCTGGCCGGGATGGCTGAGGAGTTCGCGGAGCTTTTGGTGGAGCGCTACGTCCCCCGGGGAAGACCCCCTCACGAGGGAGATCTGGAGGGGCTGAGGAGGGAGCTGGCCCAGGTGTGTGAGCCTCTCCCGGAGCTTTCGGCCAAGCGGTGGGACGAGCTTCTCTTTCAAGTGAGAAAGGCGCTCAGGGAACAGCTGGACCGGCAGTGGGAGAGGCTCTTTCCCCATTTCCCGGTGGTGGCGCGGCTCATCGTCCTGCGCACCATCGATGAGAACTGGCGTCAGCACCTGTTGGAGCTCGATGACCTGCGGGAGGGCATAGGGCTGCGGGCTTACGGGGGGACCGATCCCCTGGTGGAGTTCAAGCGGGAGGCCCACCGCATGTTCGAGGAGATGCTTGTGCGCAGCGAGGAGCAGGTGCTGCGGGTGCTTCTTTCGCCGCGGCTGATGGTCCGGGTGGAGGCCGCGCCCGCTGCGGCGGCCGCGCGGAGCTCCGCCCCTGCGCCGGCGCGGTCCATTTCCTCCTCCGCGGCCCGATCCTCCCGCGCCCCTGATCCGTCGGGGGGGAAGGTGGGGCGGAACGATCCGTGTCCGTGCGGGTCGGGCAAGAAGTACAAGCACTGCTGCGGGAAGGACCGGTAGGGCGAGCCTGAGCGGGCTTGACTTTGGGCGTCCTCGGCCTATCATTCTTTAGCACTCAAAGGAGGTGATTGCTAATGGAGGGCCGGAGGGCGCGCATCCTGGCGGAAGTGGTGGACCGCTACATCCACACCCGCCGCCCCGTCTCCTCCCAGGAGATCGTCCAGGTCTACCGCCATCGCCTGAGCCCCGCCACCATCCGCAACGAGCTCCACGCCCTGGAGAAGGAGGGGTACCTCTACAAGCCCCACGTCTCCGCCGGCCGCGTCCCCACCGTCCAAGGCTTCCGTTTCTTCGCCCAGTGGCTCCTCGCTGTGGCCGAGCTGGAGGCCAAGGAGGAACGGCTGCCTGTGGAACCCCAGCCCCTCCCGGGCCTTCCGCCCCTCACCGAACTGTTGCGCCGCACCGCCCTCCTCCTTTCCGCTATGACCGGCCAGTTGGGGTTCGTGATCCCTCCGCGCGGGGAGGAGCTGCCCTGCCGGGCGGTGGTCCTGCGGGCCCTGGAGCCCGGACGGGCCCTGGCCGTCACCCTTTCGGCCCTGGGCGTGATGGAGGCCCGCCTCGTCTCCGTCCCCGAGGACCTCAGCGCGGAGGAGGAGCGGGAGGCCGAGGCCTGGCTGGCGGCGCGGCTGCGCTCGCCGGACAGAACCCCGCCCGAGCCTTGGCAGGGCCGCGCGGTGCACACCGCCTACCGCCTGCTTCAGGAGCTCACGGCATCCCCCTCCTCGCCCACCCTCTTCGTGGAGGGTTGGCCCCAGCTCCTCGCTGAGCTCAGCGTCCATTCGGCGGAATGGGCCCTGGAGCGGGTGCGGGACCTCCTGCGCCTCCTCCAGGATGAGCGCGGGTTTGCCGCGCTGGTGGAGGAGCTGCGCGCCGGTCGGCCCGGGCTCTTGGCCCACGTGGGCGAAGACCGCGTTCCGGAGCTCCGGGAGTTCACCCTCGTCACCGCGCCCTATCTCTTCGGCCGGGGCGTGCTGGGCGTGGCTGGCCCCCTTTGGCTCGACTACGCCCGCGCCTTCTCCGCCGTGCGCTACCTCGCCAGCCGCCTGCAGTCCCTGCTCATCCAGTGCGGAGGTGCACCATGAGCGAGGAGATCCTGGCCCAGGAGGAGAAACGCCTGAAGGAGGAGGTCTTGCGCCTGGCCGCCGAGTTGGACAACTACAAGAAGGCGGTGGCCAGGGAGCGGGAGCTTTGGCGGGAGCGGGCCCTGGACGAGGCCGTGCTCCACTTCCTGCCCGTGTACGAGGCGTTGGAACGCGCCCTGAACACCGAACAGGACCCAGCGCAGCTTCGGGAAGGTCTGCGTGCCGTGTATCACTTGTTCACGGAGATCCTCAGCCGCTTGGGCTGCCAGCCCATCCCCGCGTTGGGTGCGGACTTCGATCCCCTGTACCACGAGGCCGTGCTCGCCGAGGCCTCCGACCAGCCCAAACACAAGATCCTGGCGGAGCTCGAGCGGGGATGGACCCGTCAGGGGCGGGTTCTCCGGCCCGCCAAGGTCAAGGTCAGCCTTGGCCCCCAAGGAGGTGAAGCGCGATGAGCGAGAAGGAAAAGGTCGTGGGCATCGACCTGGGCACCACCAACTCCTGCATTGCTCTGGTGCGCGGCGGCCGGCCTGAGGTCCTCCTCAACGCCGAGGGCGAACGCATCACCCCCTCCGCCGTGGCCTTCACCGAAAACGGGGAGATCCTGGTGGGGCAGCTGGCCAAGCGCCAGGCCATCCTCAACCCCACCCGCACCGTTCTATCCGTGAAGCGGCGGATGGGCACGGACTGGCGGTTCCGGGTGGAGATGGGCGGCCAGGTGAAGGAGTTCACCCCTGAACAGATCTCCGCGTTCATCCTGCAGAAATTGAAGCGCGACGCAGAGGAGCTTCTGGGCACGCCGATCCAGAAGGCGGTGATCACCTGCCCGGCCTACTTCAACAACCTCCAGCGCCAGGCCACGAAGGACGCGGGCGTCATCGCGGGATTCGAGGTTCTGCGCATCATCAACGAGCCCACGGCCGCCGCGCTGGCCTACGGTCTGGATAAGCAGGGCGAGCAAAAAATCCTCGTGTACGACCTGGGTGGAGGGACGTTCGATGTGTCCATCCTGGAGATCGGCGAGGGCGTGTTCGAGGTCCTCGCCACGGATGGCGATACCCAGCTGGGTGGGGACGACTTCGACCGCCGCATCATGGACTGGCTCATCGAGGAGTTCAAAAAGGAGACGGGGATCGACCTGCGGGGGGATCCCCAGGCTATGCAACGGCTGCGGGACGCCGCGGAGCAGGCCAAAAAGGAGCTCTCCACCCGCTTGGAGACCCGCATCTCCCTGCCCTACATCGCCGCGGATGCCCGCGGCCCCAAGCACCTGGAGCGCACCCTCACCCGCGCCCAGTTCATCGCCATGATCGACGACCTCCTTTTGCGCACGATGCGCATCGTGGACCAGGCCTTGGCCGCGGCGAAGCTCACGGCCAAGGACATCGATCAGGTGGTGCTTGTGGGCGGGTCCACGCGCATCCCCCGGGTCCAGGAGCTTGTGGCGGAGAAGTTCGGCCGGGCCAAGATCAACAAGGACATCAACCCCGATGAGGTGGTGGCGGTGGGTGCCGCCATCCAGGCCGCCATCCTCGCCGGCGAGATGAAAGAAGTGGTCCTCCTCGATGTGACCCCGCTCACCCTCTCCATTGAGACCCTGGGCGGGATCGCCACCCCCATTATCGAGCGCAACACCACCATCCCGGTGGAACGCACCAAGACCTTCACCACTGCGGAGGACTTCCAGACCTCGGTGGAGATCCATATCGTGCAGGGGGAGCGGCCCATGGCCGCGGACAACAAGTCCTTGGGGCGCTTTGTCCTCTCGGGCATCCCCCCGGCCCCCCGCGGTGTGCCCCAGATCGATGTGACCTTCCGCATCGATGCAGACGGCATTCTGCACGTCACGGCGAAGGATCGGGCCACCGGAAAATCCGCGTCCATCACCATCAAGGACACGTCCCGCCTCGCCCCCGAAGAGATCGAGCGCATGCGCAAGGAGGCCGAGCAGTACGCCGAGGAAGATCGGAGAAAGCGGGAGCTTGCGGAAACCCGCAACCAGGCGGATAGCCTCATCTACGCGGTGGAGAAGTCCCTGGGAGAGCTGGGGGACAAGGTCGAGGCAGAAAAGCGGCGCAAGATCGAGGAGGCCATACGAACCCTGCGGGAGAAGATGGCCGGCGAGAATGCGGGCGCGATCCGCGCAGCCATGGAAGACCTCAAGCGGATTGCCGGCGAGGTAGCGGCCGACCTATATCGCCGAGCCGGAGAGGGCGTCTCCGGGTGATGAGGGATGCCGCCAGAGGACTACTACGAGATCCTGGGGGTACCGCGCAATGCCACCCCTGAGGAGATCAAGCGCGCGTTCCGCCGCCTGGCCAAACAGTACCACCCTGACGTGTACAAGGGCGACCGCAAGGAGGCGGAGCGGAAGTTCCGCAAGATCGCCGAGGCCTACGAGGTCCTCTCGGATCCGGAAAAGCGCGCCCAATACGACCGCTTTGGGCATGTGGGGCCGGAGCAGACGGTGGACTTCGGTGCGGAGGGGTTCCAGCGCACTCGCGCGGCCTTCGAGGAGTTCTTCGGCCCCTCGGCCTTCGAGGAAATTTTCAACCTCTTCTTTGGGGAGGGCCGTCGGGCCGGCACCGTGTCCCGCGCCCAACGCGGGGAGGACCTGGAGTACCGCGTGCGCATCGGCCTGGAGGACGCCGCCTTCGGCACCACGGTTCGCGCCTCCCTTCCGCGGTATGTGCCCTGCCGAAGTTGCGGGGGGAGCGGACTTGCGCCGGGCACGGGACTCAAGATGTGCTCGACCTGTCAGGGTTCCGGGCGCATCGAGTATCGCCAGTTCTCCATGTTCGGCACGTTCGTCAATGTGCGGACTTGTCCGGAGTGCCAGGGGGTGGGGCGGGTGCCGGAATCGCCCTGCCCCTCGTGTCGCGGTAGCGGTCGAGTGCGGGAACGCACCGAGATCAGCTTGGAGATCCCCGCTGGGGTGGAGGACGGGGCACGCCTGATCTTCCGGGGCATGGGCAATGCGGGGGTGGCGGGCGGCCCGGCGGGTGACCTGCACGTGGTCGTGGAGATCCAGCCCCACCCCTTGTTCCTCCGCCAGGGCCGGGACCTCTGGGTGGAGGTCCCCGTGCACTATGCGACCCTGGTGTTGGGCGGAAGGATACGGGTTCCCACCCTAAGAGGAGAAGAGGAAGTCGAGGTTCCTCCTGGAACGGATCCCGAGGAGGTGTTGGTGCTGCGGGGCTGGGGTCTGCCGGGGCCGCAGGGAACGGGCGATCTGAAGGTGAAGCTGCGCGTGGTCATTCCCAAGCGGCTCGGCCGCGAGGAACGCCGTCTGCTTCAGGCGTTCACGGAAAAGCTCCCGCCGCCCGAGCCGCCCCGCCGGCCAGGCAAGGCCAACCCTCGGCCCTGAGCCCCTTTTCGCCGCCGGGGATCCGGTTCTTTGGGGCTGCAGGGCCGGGTGGAGGGGGTTGGCCCGCGGCCCCATGGTCCCGGTGATAAACTCCATCCTCTCCCATGACCCAAGCCTTGGGAGCAGCGGCTGTGGTGTTCGTTCTCATCGGGCTGGGGTATGTGGCCCGCGGAATAGGTCTCCTGCGTGCCGGGGATGAGCGGGTTCTGAACGCCTTGGTCTATTACTTTTCCCTGCCCGCCTTTCTTCTTCTGGAGCTAGCTCAGGCCACGTACTCCTGGGAGACGTTGCGGTTCCTGGCCGCCGGTGGTATTCCCCTCGTTGTCCTTGTGTCCCTTCTTTTGCTCCTGCGGGGGCTTGGGCTCTCCCGCGCGCGTTTTTACCTGCTTTCCGTGAGCGCGGTGTTCGGGAGCCTTGCCTTCTTCGGCATCCCTTTCATCGAGTATGGGGTCGGGGGTGAGGAGGCGGCGAGGTTGGCGGCCCTGGCCGTGGGACTCCTTGGGCCGTTGGGTGTGGCCTTCGTGCTCACCCTGCTTGAACTGCACATGAACGCGCAGGAGAGCGTTTTTCGGGCGGTCCTTAGCACCGCGCGCAGACTGGGGCGGAATCCCTTGATCCTGGCCATTGGGTTGGGCATGGCTTTGGGGGGAGCGCGAGTCGCGCTTCCCCGCTTTTTTCTCCAGATTTTGCGGTACCTCAGCGGGGCGGTGGCGCCCTTGGCCCTCTTTGGCCTGGGTGTCTTCCTCTACGGCCGACCCTACAGGGCCCTGCGCCAGGCGTTTGCGCTCAGCCTCCTGCGGCTAGCCGTCCTCCCCGGCCTCACGTTCCTCTGCGCTCGTCTTTTGGGTCTGCCCCCGTTGGAAACGGCGGTCCTCGTGCTCATGAACGGAACACCTCTTGCGGTGAACATGATCGTCCTCTCCCAACGGTACGCATTTCATGTGGAAGAGATGGCTTCCCTCACCTTGGTTTCCTCGCTGGGGGCGCTTCTCACCCTCAACCTTTGGCGTTTGGTGCTCTGAGCGCCCAGGGCTTGCAGGCAGTCAGCTTGGGGTGAGGTGGAAAAATTGAGGGGGCCGTCTCGGGCCCCCAGCGAGTCCGCGCAGGGACAATGCAAAACGGATTTACCGCAAGGCCTTATACACGTTGAGCCGCAGGATGTTCGTGGTGAAACCGGACGTCGGGTCGCCTGTGGAAATCAATTTTTGTGCGATTTCCGCGTTGGTCAGACTGGGGTAATAGGCCTTGAGGAGCGCCGCTGCGCCTGCCACGTGGGGCGTGGCCATGGAGGTCCCGCTCAGGTACCCGTAGTTCCTCACGCGAATACGGTTGTTGTGGTTGGGGAGCGTCGAATAGATGTTCACCCCGGGTGCGGCGATGTCCACCCACTCTCCGTAGTTGGAGAAGCTCGCCTTGACGTCGTTCGGATCGGTGGCAGCGACGGCAATGCACTCGGGGTAATACGCAGGATAGGAGGGCGTGCTGGTGTTGTCGTTTCCCGCAGCCGCCACCAGCACCACACCTTTCCCGTACGCGTACTTCACCGCGGACTCCAACGTGCTGGATGTGGAGCTCCCTCCCAGGCTCATGTTGATCACGTGGGCGCCGTTATCTGCCGCCCAAATGATGCCGTTGGCGATCCAGCTGTACTGACCGCTACCGTTGTCGCCGAGGACCTTCACGTTCATGAGGGAGGACTTGAACCCCACGCCAGCCACCCCCCGCCCGTTGTCGGTGATGGCCGCGGCTATCCCTGCCACATGCGTGCCATGACCATACAGATCGTCCACCGTGCGGCTTGTGGTGAAGTTCTTGTTGGCCACGATCTTCGCGGCCAGGTCCTCGTGGTCTTGATCGATCCCGGTGTCCAAGATGGCGATGCGCACCGCGCTGGACCCTTGGGTCAGGTCCCAAGCCTCGGGCGCCTGGATCTTGGGCAGGGCCCACTGATTGGCGTACCCGGGGTCGTTGGGCACATAAAAAGCGGTGGCCACGTAATCGGGTTCAGCGAACTCCACGAGCTCCTCGCGGAGGTAAGCCTGCACCATTTCCAGCACGCGGCCGAGAGGAATTCGCACCACGTGGACTTCGATTTGCGGAATGATCTGAACCAGCTGGCCACCGAGGCGAGCGTGCACGACGCGGGCCACCTCCGGGGTCACGCCCGGCTTGAACTTCACGAGGATCTGGTCGGGGGCAAAGGCTGCTCCGGGCGTGCCGGGCGGGGGAGCCAGGGTCTCCAGCGATCCCGTGGGATCGGGCGCAAATAACCGAGCACACCCCGCAAGAAGGGCGGCCAGAATTCCCAAAACCGCTATCCACTGCAAATTCCGCTTCATTTTCCCCTCCTGTCTGGCCCCGACCATTCTGGGCAAACCTGCCTCCCGGGCAACTTCAAGAAAATCGGCTCCGGGACCCTTCGAGCTGAACAAGCGTAGGAAATACGCTGGATTGGACGGGCGCCGCACGCCCGCTGATGTGTGGGACTACTTGGTCTCATCCGGCGGAGGGGGCGCCTCAGGCCGGGCTGCCCAAGTCCTGCCTCATCGGCGGCCTGCGGTCCCCGAGCTTTTCCACACCCGGGATAGAAAACGGGTGGGGGTACGGAGGCGCTCGTCCAAGCTCCGCCGCCCTCGAAGCAGGACGGCAAAACCCGGGAGGATCTCCCGGGGGTGGGTGGCGGCATACAGTCCGTCCAGCTCGGAGAGGAGCTCCTGCAGGCTTGCCCTAAGCTGCGCCGTATCCGGGGCCACGGGGGAACCCACGCGCACGAAGGCCTCGGGGTGCTCATAGCCGCGCAGCCAGACCCGATTGGCCGCCGGGACAATGGAGACCCCTGCTTGTTTCGCGAGCCAGACCGCGCCGGGCCTGAGCTCGCCCACGGGGCCCGCCGGCCGCATTTCGCCTTCCGGGAAGATCGCCACCGCCTCGCCCGCGCGCAGCCGGCGCAGGGCCTCCCGCAGTCGCCCCGTGGACAGCGCTCCGGCCGCCGCCAACACCGGGAAAGCCCGGAGATTCTCTTCGGAGATGAGAAGGCTTCCCCGGATCCCGGCGCGCCGAAAGAGCAGCCACACCACATGGCCGTCGAAGTAGCTGTGGTGGTTCATGGCCAGGACGAACGGCGGGGGGATGAGCTCCCCTTTCAGGTACACCCCGCGCAGGTTGTTCCTGAGGCTGCGCAAAAGGGCGCGTTCCACATAGGGGCGGACGGCTCGGCCCCAGAAGCTGTCCCGATCGAAGCGGATGCTCATCACGGGGACAGGAGCGCCCGGTGGAGGGTGTGGGCTGCCCGGCGGAGGGGATCCGGACCGAAATCGAAGGGGAGCCCCGCGGCGGCGAAAAGCCGAGGAAGAGGCTGCGCTCCGCCCAGGGAAAGGGCCCGCACGTAGCCCGCCAAAGCCTGGGCTCGATCCGCTTGACTCTTGCGCCAAAGTTCCAACGCGCCCAGCTGGGCGATGCCGTACTCGATGTAATAAAAGGGCGCCAAGAACAGGTGGAGCTGGCGATGCCACTCGTGCTCCAACACCTCCTCGTAGCCGCTCCAGTCCTCCAAGCCTCCGAAGCGGCGGAAGATCTCCACCCAGGCCCTATGGCGTTCGGCACGACTGTGTCCCGGATGGGTATAGATCCAGTGCTGAAAGGCGTCGACCGTGGCCACCCAAGAAAGGAGCCGCACGATCCCGTACAGGTGCTCCTCCAGCGACCGCTTTTTCTCCTCCTCCTTAGGGTAGAACACGTCCAAGAAGGGCGAGGCCAAGAGCTCCATGCCCATGGAAGCCACCTCGGCGAACTCCAAGGGCGGATCGCGGTACATGTGCAGGGGCTCGTCCCGGCACAGGAGGGTGTGGAAGGCGTGGCCGGACTCGTGCAGGAGGGTCCAAACGTCTTGATCCCGGCCCACCGCGTTCATAAAGATGAAGGGGAGCCGCCGCTCGGTGAGCGTGGATTGGTACCCTCCCGGAGCCTTTCCCGGCCGATTGGCCACATCCAGAAGGCGCAGCTCAGCCATGCGCGAGAAGAGTTGCCCCAAGCGCCGGTCCAAGCGGGAGAAGATCTCGCTTGCGCCCTGGATCAGGTCCTCAGGGGCCTTGAAGGGACGCAGAGGCGGCCGCCCTTCCGGATCCACGAGAAGATCCCAGGGCCGCAGCTTCTTGAGGCCCATGCGCTTGGCCCGTTCTTTGTGCAGGAGGCGCAGAAGCGGCACCACCGCCTCCTCCACCCCTTTGTGGAATTCCTCGCACTCCCTAGGCCCGTAATCGAAGCGCTCCCGCTCGCGGAACGCGTAATCCCGGAAGTTCTCAAACCCCGCGTTCTTGGCGCGCTTGTCCCGCAGGGAGAGGAGTTCCTCGAAAATGTCCTCGATCTCGTTTTTGTCGCGCAACCGGCGCTCGGCGATCAATTCCCAGGCCTGCTCGCGCGTGCGGCGGTCCGGCTCCTCCAAATACTTCGCCATCTGCTGGAGGGTCTGCGTACGGCCCTCAAACTCCACGGTCATGGCCCCGAAGATCTTCTGGTACCGCTGGCCGAGCTTCTCCTCCTCCACCTTGAGGGGGATGTTCTCCTCGCGGAAGATGCGCACAGCGTTCTCCCATTTGCGCTGGAGAACCTCGTAACGTTCAGGAGGAAGGTCCTTCCACGCCGGGCTTTGCGTGAAGCGCACGCGCAAGCGGTGCAGGGCCTCTTCCACCTTGGGCACGACGTTCTCCAGGAAGGTGAGATAGGCCTGCTCGTGTGCGGGGTTGGTGGTGTCGCAGGTCATGCGGATGTAGCGGATCGCGCCTTCTTCCTCCACGGCGGAGAGGAGCTCCGATAGGTCAAGCAGGGCCTCCTCCACCTCCTTGCGGGAGGAGAGGGGGCGTTTTTCCAGGTCGTCAAAGAGCGGGGCCAGTTCCTGCCATTCGCCCGCGGGAAGATCTGGGGGCAAGAACCGCCGGGGATATTCGCGGGGAAGCTCCGCCGGATCCAGGAACTTCTCGGCCATCCCTGAATTTTAGCAGCTTCCCACAGGGCCGGGCAAAACCGTAGTTCCTATGGCTATAATGGGCATCTTCGCGAAAGGAGGGAGAGATGCAAAAGTGGGAATGCACGGTTTGCGGCTGGATCTACGATCCGGCCAAGGGCGATCCCTCGCAAGGGATCGCGCCGGGGACGGCGTTTGAGGATCTCCCCGACGACTGGGTCTGTCCGGAGTGCGGCGCGCCGAAGGACATGTTCCAACCTCTATGAGGTACGCGATCGTGGGCGGCGGGGTGGCCGGAGTCGCGGCGGCTCAAAGGCTGCGCGCCCTGGCCCCCGCCTCTTCCGTTGTTCTCCTCGAGGCTGAGGCCATTCCCCATTACCTTCGCCCCGGCCTCATCGACGTCCTGGCTGGGAGAAAGGAGCTTTCCCAGATCACACCCTACACCAAGGATTGGTTCGCAGAACGGGGAATCGAGTATCGGCTGGGCCAAACCGTCGTGGCCCTGGACCTCCTCCACCACGAGGTTCTCCTCTCCTCGGGAGAACGGATTCCCTTTGATCGCCTTCTTTTGGCCACGGGCGCGGAGCCCATCCGGCCAAAGATCCCGGGGACGGATCTGCCCGGGGTGTTCACCCTGCGCACGGCTGCGGACGTGGAGCGCATCCGCACCTGGGCAGCGGGGAAGAAACGAGCCGTGGTGCTGGGAGGGGGCTGGCTGGGCCTTGAGGCAGGACGGGCTTTGCGCGACTCCCTGGAGGAGGTCGTCCTCGTGGATCGCGCCCCCTGGCCCTTGGCTCGCCAGTTGGACCGGGAAGCGGGGCAAATGTTGACCCAGCTCCTGCGCGGGATGGGCCTGATCGTGCAAGGGAATGCGGAGGCCACGGAGATTTTGGGGGACGAGGCTGTGAACGGGGTTCGGCTTTCCACCGGGGAGGTTCTGTCGGCGGATTTGGTGTTGATCGCCATCGGGGTGCGGCCGCGCGCGGCCCTGGCCCAAGCCGCCGGGCTCTCCGTGGCGAATGGGATCGTGGTGAACGCGTTCATGGAGACCTCCGTTCCTGGGGTGTACGCGGCGGGCGACGCAGCGGAGTGGCAAGGGAAGGTTTACGGGACCGTTTCCGCAGCGCGGGAGCAGGCCCTCTTGGCAGCCCAGAACATGGTGGAGCCCGGGAGCGCGCGCTACGGGGGGACAGCCCCGGTTCAGCGGCTCAAGGTGGCCGGGATCGAGCTGTTGACGCTCGGGGATACGCAGCCCCAGGGTGGCCCCGCGCGGGAGGAGAGGTTTTCCGGTGAGGGGCGGTATGTGAAGTTCGTGCTGGATGGGGAGGGGCGGTTGCGGGGGGCCATCGTTTTAGGGGTTCCCGAGATCATGGGCGACGTGGAGCGGCTTTTCCGCGAGGGTCGCGCTCTTCCCCACACGCTTCTTAGGGTTGTCTAAGGATCCTGCGGGCCGTCATTTTGACTTTTGGGGCCTAAACGTCCTGCCTGGTTACGACGGGCTGGTCTTTTTGCCCCGGTTTCGTCCCTGGAGAAGGCGGGTGGGCGAGGGAGAGGTTGACGGATCAGCCTTCGCGTCTTACAATGAGAATGAAAATCATGAACAGGCAGGACAGGGGGAAGCGCGACCGGGTTCTTCAAGAGCTCCAGGGCCGTATGGACCACCCCACGGCTGAGGATCTCTACCTGTCCTTGCGGGAGAAGGGCGAGGAGATCAGCTTGGCCACGGTGTACCGGGCCCTGCGGTCCCTGGCCGAAGAGGGACTTGTGGCCACCCTCCCC
>CALKFO010000036.1 GCA_938084765.1 Candidatus Bipolaricaulota bacterium
GGCACGTCTTCCCGCACCACCGCGCCGGCGCCGATGCGCGCGCCCCTCCCCACCCGAATGGGCCCAAGCAAAACGGCGTTCGCCCCAATCACCACCCCGTCTTCCACGGTGGGATGGCGTTTCTTTTTCTCCGTGGACACCCCTCCCAACACCACCCCGGAATAGATGTGTACGTCGTTTCCGATCTCTGCCGTCTCGCCGATCACCACGCCCATACCGTGGTCGATGGTGACCCGTCTTCCCAGCTTGGCGCCGGGGTGGATTTCCACGCCCGTGCAGAAGCGCACCAGGTGGGCCAAGAGGCGGGCCAAAAACCGCAGGCGGTGCCGCCAGAGCCAGTGGTTGATCCGATGGAACCAGATGGCGTGCATCCCGGGGTAAAGGAGGAGGACTTCCCAGGCGCGGCGCGCAGCAGGATCCCGCTCCAGCACAGCACGAATGTCCTCACGTATTCCCCGGAACATGGGCCCCTCCTTGGTTCCCCCCGAACAGGCCGGTGGAGAGGTAGCGTTCGCCGGTGTCCGGGAGGATCACGACCAGGACCTTTCCTGCGGACTCCGGGCGGGCGGCGATCTTGAGGGCCGCGGCCACCGCTGCCCCGGAGGAGATCCCCACCAACAGCCCTTCCGTTCGGGCCAGCGTGCGCGCCGTCTCCGCGGCCTCCTCGTCGGTCACGGTGATGACCTCGTCGATCACCGAGCGGTCCAAAACTTTGGGGACAAAGCCAGCACCGATGCCCTGAATGCGATGCCGCCCAGGTTTTCCTCCGGAGAGGACGGGTGAGGCCGCGGGCTCCACGGCCACCACCCTCACCGTGGGTTTGCGGGACTTGAGGACCCGGCCCACCCCCGTGATCGTGCCGCCCGTTCCCACCCCGGCCACGAAGATGTCCACCCGGCCCTCCGTGTCCCGCCAGATCTCCTCCGCGGTGGTCTCCTCGTGGATCCGGGGGTTGGCAGGGTTTTCAAACTGCTGGGGCATGAAGGCGTGGTAGCGCTTGGCCAGTTCCTGAGCGGCACGCACCGCGCCGGCCATTCCCTCCTCCGCGGGGGTGAGCACGATCTCCGCCCCCAAGGCCTGGAGGATGGCCCGGCGCTCCAGGCTCATGGACTCCGGCATGGTGAGGATGAGACGATAACCGCGAATGGCACAGACGAAGGCTAGGCCGATCCCTGTGTTTCCCGAGGTGGGCTCCACCACCACGCCGCCGGGCCGCAGCAGCCCGCGTTCCTCCGCATCGCGGATCATGGCCCAGGCAATCCGGTCTTTCACGCTTCCCAGCGGGTTTTTCGCCTCGAGCTTCCCCAAGATCTGGCAGGGCAAGTTCTTCCCCAGGCGCGCCAGTCGCACCAAAGGGGTGTTGCCGATGAGGTCCAACGCACTTTCCGCCACCCGCATTCCCTCCTCCTTTGGTTTTGAAAAAACACTCGCCAGAGGCCGAAAAGACAGGGGGAACTGGAACGAGCGGGTTAGCGGCTACACAACGGGGCAAAGGCCCAAGGTCCAAAGACCCGATTTGCCGACGACCTCCCCATGCTTCGGTACATGGCCTTCACCCCCATAGACCATGCACTATAGGGCGAACCAAGGGCCGAGTCAATACCGGGGTGAACCCAGGTGCCAAGCGGCGTGGACAAGCTGGCCAAAGGAGAGGCCTCCGTCACCTGGGGGCACCTTGGTGTGGGCCAGGAACCGCAGCCCAGCCTTTTCCACCTCTTCCTTCACCGCCTGGGCAAGGGCGGCATTCACCGCGGCCCCGCCGGTGAGGCCCACGGCCTCGACCCCGGCCTCTTGGGCAACCCGCAGGGCCACTTGGGCCAAGGCGCGCGCCAGCACATCCTGAGCGGTGGCGGCTATGTCCTCCTGTTTCGCTCCTTCCCTGCGGAGCCGCCAAAGCTCCTGAAAGATCTTGGTCGTCTCCACCACGAACACACCGCCTCGCTGAACGATGGGAGGCTCCAGGGGGATGGGATGGCCGAACGCGGCGCACGCCTCGAGCTTCATGGCCGGCTCGCCTTCGTATGTTCGTTCCTGGCAGATGCCCAGCCAGGCCGCCACGGCATCCAGAAACCTCCCGGCGCTGGTGGTCAGGGGTGCGTTGAGCCCTTTTTGCACTTGAGCGAGCACGAGGCGCAGCTCCCCTGGGGGAAGCCCTGATTCCTCAGGTGGAAGGTGGGCTGCGTAAAGGAAGCTTGCGGCCATGCGCCCGGGTTTCAAGGCGGCCAGATCCCCGCCCGGCATGGGCACCGGCTGGAGATGCCCGCTTCGTTGGATTTCCCCGCGGCGCCAGAGGATCACCTCCCCGCCCCAGGCCGTGCCGTCCAGGCCATATCCATAGCCGTCGATGGCGATGCCCACAAGCTCGCAAACCCGGTGTTCACCAGCTAAACCGGCCACGTGGGCCACGTGATGCTGCACGGGCAGGACCTCCCCGAGTTCCTCCGCCAGCCGGCGCGTGGGAAAGGAAGGGTGGAGGTCACACGCGATTTTCCGGGGCAAGGGGATCCCCAAGAGCCGCAGGAAGTGGTCCAAAGCCTCCCGCAGGAACTCCAAGGTCTCGATCTCTTCGGTATTTCCGATGTGCTGGGACAGGAAGACCTTGCCACGGGTGTAGAGGGCGAAAGCGACGTTCAGGTCGCCGCCCAGGGCCAAAAGGGGCTCTTCGCCCAAATCCAAGGGGATGGGCTCGGGGACCCAGCCGCGGGAGCGCCGCAGGAAAGCCGGGCCGGCAGGGCCTAGGCGCACCACGGAATCGTCGCAGCGGGCCACGATGCGCCGGTTGTGCAAAAGGAAAGCGTCGGCCACCGGCGAAAGCTCCGCCAAGATCCGCGCGTTCTCGATGAGCATGGGCCGCCCCGGGTAGTTCGCGCTCGTCATGACCAGGGGGAAGGGAAGGCCGCGCAAGAGAAGGTGGTGGAGCCCGGTGTAGGGAAGCATGACGCCCACGGTGTGGAGTCCGGGTGCGACGGAGGGCGCCAGGTAGCCGGGCTTGTGGCGGAGCACGACGATGGGTCGGCGCGGTGAGCGCAACAGTTTCCACTCCTCCGGGGAGGGATCGGAAAAAAGCTGCACCTGGTCCTCGCGGGCCATGAGGGCGAACGGCTGGGCCGGTCTCCTCAAGCGTCGCCGGAGCTCCGCCACCACCTCCTCCCGTGTGGCATCGCACGCCAAATGCGTCCCACCCAGACCTTTGATGGCCACGATCTCCCCAGCCCGCAGCGCTTCCTGGGCCTGGGCGATGGGGTCCTCAAGCACCTCCTCGCTCCCCCGCAGGAAGGTCAGACGGGGACCGCACACAGGGCAGGCGATGGTCTGGGCGTGGTGGCGGCGGTCCAGGGGGTCGGTGTAATCGCGGGCGCAATCCGGGCACAGGGGGAAGTCCCGGAAGGCCGTGCGGGGTCGATCGTAGGGCAGGGCTTCCACCACGGTGAACCGCGGGCCGCAGTCCGTACAGCTCGTGGCCCAGTAGTGGTAGAAGCGGCTTTCCGGGTTGTCGATGTCCCCTAAACACAACGGGCAAGTGGCGGTATCCGGGGGGATGAGCCCGGACCCCTCCCCGCTGTCCCGCGAGGGCAAGATGCGAAACCCCTGTTCGCCCAAGGGCCCGAGTTCCTGGATGTGCAAGCGTTCGATCTCCGCCAGGGGCGGCTTCTCGTGTTGAAGGGCCCAGAGGAACCTTTCGAGCGCCGCGGGAGGACCCTCCACCTCGATCTCCACCCCTGCCTCGCCCAAATTGCGCACATGTCCGGAAAGGCCATGCCGCACAGCTATGCGGTAGACAAAGGGGCGAAATCCCACGCCTTGGACGGTCCCTTCCACGTGGATGTACAAGCGCCGCATGGAACAGCAAGTATAGCGGGCACTTGTCCCCCTTTCGCCGGTCGTGCGGGCTTCTTTACCTGGGGAAGCAGGGCGTGAAATTAGGACCATGGTTCACGCGGTGGTGGACCTGCGGGCGATCCGGGAGAACCTCGAGCGCCTCCGGGAGTGGCTGCCCAAACGTGTGGCCCTGATGTTCGTGGTCAAGGAGGATGCCTATGGGCACGGCCTTGGGCCGGTGGCGCGGGTTGCCGCGGAGGTCGTGGATTGGTTTGGCGTGGCCAACCTGGAGGAAGCCCGTGCCCTGCGTGCCGCCGGCCTCCCTCATCCCATCTTCCTCATGATCCCTCCCGTGGGCGAAGAGCTGGTGGAGGCGATCCGGCTGGGCTTTCACCTCCCTCTTGGGGACCTGGGGATGCTGGCGGAGATCGAGGAAGCCGCCCGCCGCGCCGGAAAGCGGGCCTTGGTGCACCTGGAGATCGACACGGGCATGGGCCGGTTCGGCCTTCTCCCTGAGGAGGCGGAACAAGCGCTGGCTCGGTTGAATCCCAGGGCCGTGGAGCTTTCCGGGATCTTTTCCCACCTTTCCTCGGCGTACGGCACGGCGCCCGCGGACTTGGAGTTCACCAGAGCTCAAGTGTGGTGGTTTCGCAAGATCCTCCAGGAATGGGAGGGACAAGTGGAAGCGCCTTGGAAGCATTTGGCCAACTCTGCTGCCTGTTTGGCCTTTCACGAGGCCACCGCTCCACCCCTGAACATGGTGCGGATCGGCACCGCAGCCTATGGCTATCCCGAGGGGCCGGCCAAGCCCCCTGTGCCCCTAAAGCCAGCGGCTCGTGTATGGACCAACATCGCGGCGGTGCGCGATGTGCCCGCGGGCTGGCCGATCGGTTATGGCCGCACCTTTGTCACCGCCCGGCCTGGGAAGCTCGCCATCCTTGCGGCCGGCTACAGCCACGGGCTCCGCCCCGAGCTCCACGACGTCCTGGTGCGCGATCGCCGCGCGCCCCTGGTGGGCAAGATCGCCATGGACACGGTGGCCTGCGACGTGACGGAGGTTGGCCGCGTGGCCCGCGGCGACGTGGCCTTGCTTTTCGGTCCTGAGGTGGAGCGGCCGGGCTGGGTGTGCCCAGTGTTGGTTCCCGTGCTTCTTTCCTCTCGGCGCTCTTTTGTCGGTATGGAGTGAGAACGTGGTACGCCCGGCAGGATTTGAACCTGCGACCTCTGGCTCCGGAGGCCAGCGCTCTGTCCGGGCTGAGCTACGGGCGCTGCGGAGGGAGCGGGATTCGAACCCGCGGCCAGGGTTTTAAGCCCCGGCAACGGCTTAGCAAGCCGTCCTCTTCGGCCCCTCGAGCATCCCTCCCACCTCGCATTCTATGCGCTCCGGCCGGGGAGTCAAACCCCGCACGGCTGGACAAACGGAGAACGAGCCCATATAATGCATTTACCCATACGGGCCCTTCCGTCTGAACCCACCCTAAGACCTCACGCCTCACCTCCCCCGGGCGGAAGGGCCCGTTTTTCAACTGGACTGGGGGCGAACCTGGGGTCTCTGCAGAACGCGCGGATCGTTGCGTGGGGCGAGTGATCAGCCCAGGGCGGAGGCGCTGCCCGACAAAGAGCCATAGGATAAAGAAAGCAGGGCAGTCCTACGGTCATGCCCTGCCCGAAAAGAGGGTCTCAGTCCGCGCAGGTGTACACCGCAGAGTAGTCCACGTAACAGTTCGTGATCGTCACGCGCACGTACCTGAACTCCGTCATGCGCGGGACCTGGATGCACATCATGTAGGTTCCCCAAAGCTGGCGAGGCGGGTTCCAATCCACAGTGGTTGTGGGGCCCGTGTATACAAGGACCCAGGTCTGATTGTCGGGGGAGATCTCCACCGTGAGCGTCCCCTGGCAACCCTCGGAGAGTCCCGGGGTGTACTCGAGGATCAGGTGCACGTTGATGACCGTCTTCTGAAGGTCGTGCACGTGGGAGAGTTGGTACCAGCTGCAGCAGTCGGGCGTTCCGCAATGGGGGTCTCCTCCCGCCGGGCCCGGGAGCGAATAACCGATCCCGTTACCACAGACGTCAGAGGGACCCAGCTCGCCACGGAAGCACTCGGTGCACTTTCGCTCCGGCATCAGGGTGTACTGGGCCTGGGCCTCTTGGATGGCGGGTTCCAGCACCACAGTGACTGGATCTGCACTCAAGGAGGGCGGCGCTCCCGTGACCTTCCAGTGCCGAAGACGATGAAGATCATGCTCCTCGGGAGCGTCCAAAACCACCTGGAATCCCGCAGGGTAAACGAAGGTGCACGGGGTTTTCTTCGTTCCTCTTTCGACAACAACGCCCAAGGGGTCCTTCACCTGATACACCACGGGCCCGTCGAGAAGCGCGTAAGGGGCAGGCAGAGTGACGCATCCTGCCATAACGGACAACTTCACCGGCGCGCCTTGGATCGTGATGGCTCGATCGACGCAGTTGTTCGTCTCATCGGCCTCTGGGACGATGTTTGTGGTGTCCATGCACGCTTCCACCCGGAAGGTGCCGCCCTCCCACGTGAGCTGAGAATAGGAAAACGTGGTCACGGTGGCTACAAGCGTCTGGTTAGGATTGAGGTAGCCGGAACTCCAGGTTGTCCTTCCCATGACCATAGGTTGGCCATCTTTGATCTTGTAGAGCTCCAGAACCACTCCGGCCAGAGGTGCCCGTTCGCCTCCCACGTTTACGATCATCACTTCAAAATTGACATAGCGATCCCCTACGGTCGGGACCAAAGGGCTCCAGCGCATGGCCTCGATGAGGAAGTCCGGCCGGGCGCTGCGAACCTCGAAGATCTCCAATCCTCCAAGGGGCCGGCCGTTGTGCACCACCCATACGGAATACCGTCCTGGTGAGAGTCTTCCCAAGGAAACCCGGAGTTCCCAGGGGGTGATCACGGGAAAGCACATGGGGGACTTATTGCTCGTGAAAACTGTTATGTTGTTCCCGACGATGAAGACCTGAGGGGACCCTGGAACGCAGTTATCGCACCACGTCCCGGAGAGGATGAGGGTTATGAAATTATTGGATGTTGGCTGTGCCGGCTCCACTGTGACTTCCACCCATGGGCCGCACATCTGGCCCTCAGCCAAGTTTGTGATGGCAGCCGCCACAAAAGTCCATCTCCACGCACTTTTGAGCATAGGGTACGCAACACAACTCGCCGCTCTTCTCCAAGACCGCATGACATACCTCCTCACTCCACCCCTTTCACCCCGATTCTCAAGGGCTCACCAGACTCAGGCCGTCTTAGGGAGCCCCGCTTTTTCCAAGGACCTAGGGGCCATCGCCTCCTTGCCGAGGCGGGAAGTACGGGGAAAGGCTGAGCGCGTAAAACTTGGGACGCGGAATCTCAAAACCTCACACCTCAATACACCCCGATGTTTTAATTTTGGAAAGGCAAGACAGTTCGTCTTCGGACCTGGGCTTTGTTGTTCAGATGGGCCATGCACGGTGCCCTTAAGCGAGTATTTCCCGGAAAGCGGCCTTCGTGTTCCAGGTTCCTGTGGATTCCACGCTCCGCTTCCTCGCTCAACCCGACGCGGGCTAGGAACGATCCCCATCTTGCCAGGAATCGAACGTTTTTCTACGGCAGTTTCCAAAAGGTGTTGATGGCTTAAAGATGGTCGTTGGAGGTGCTAAACTTTTCAACCAAACGAAGGGAAGTGGGGCATCATGAGGGTCACGAAAGTTTCAAGAGCGGGGTTGGTTTTAGTCCTTTTGGCCTTAGCTGGATGGATCCTGGAGCGCATTGGGCTGGCCCAAGCTGACCGTCGGCTCTGGCAGCTCAATCCAAAGGGCCATTGACAA
>CALKFO010000037.1 GCA_938084765.1 Candidatus Bipolaricaulota bacterium
ACCACGGTCTCGCCGGGGCGGATCACGCCCGCGTGAAGCAATCGAGGGAGGGCGGCCGGAGCTACGGCTGCCGTCGGCTCCACATACAGCCCGGCGCGCGCGAGCTCCCGTTGCGCCGCTTGGATCTCCTCCTCGGCCACCACCACGCCCACCGTGCCGACTTGTTGGGCCACCTTGAGGATTTCGTTTCCGCGCTCGGGCTGCGGGATGCGTACCCCTTCAGCCACCGTCTCCCTGGGCTCCACGGGAGCCGGCTCTGAGAGCCCTTGGGCCAAGGCCTGGGCGATGGGCGCACAAGCCTCGGCTTGGACGATGTGGACGCGCGGCGTCCTCGCTAGAAGCCCTAAAAGCTTGAGCAGTGCGAACCCATAGACCAAGCCAAGGAAAAGGCCGCCGCCGCCCAGGGGCACCACCACGTGGTCGGGCGCACGCCAGCCCAGTTCCTCGGCGATCTCGAAGGCCAGGGTCTGGAGCCCAGCGACAAAGTAGGGCGACGCGTTGTGGGAGGCGTAGACCAAGCGAGGATCACGGGCGCAAGCCTCCCTGGCCGCTGCGGTGGCCGCGGGGCGGGGGCCGGGAACGCGCACAAGCTCCGCACCGTAAGCCTCGATCTGGCGAAGCTTGGGACCGGAGGCGTAAGCGGGAACGAAGAGCTTGGCTCGGAGGCCGGCGCGGGCGCAATAGGCGGCCAGGGCTGCGCCGGCGTTTCCCGAGGAATCGTCCACCAGGGTCTCCGCGCCGAAGGTCCGCAGGACCGCCACCATCACCGCAGCACCCCGGTCCTTGAACGAACCCGTGGGATTCAAAAACTCCAGCTTCCACCACAGATCCAGTCCCCAGGGGTTAGGGGCGCGCACCAGGGGCGTCCCGCCCTCGCCCAGGGTCACCGGCTCGCCCGCGGGAAGGAGCGGCCGATACCGCCAGACGCCCCGGCCAGAGAAGCTGGGGCTTTCCGGCTTATCCCGTCGTTCCCAGCGCAAGGGCGCTTGACAGGTGGGGCAGGTGCGAGGTTCAGGGCCTGGCATCGTTTCCCATCCGCATAGCGGACACACAAACCGCTCCATCTATGCTCCTAAAAGGCTTTGAAAGCGCCGCGCATCCTGGGCCATAGTGTCGTTGTTGAAAAGGACGTACACAAGCGCCGTGTCCAGGCTCAGGATCCGTTCGCGAAGCCAAAGAAGATCGGCATCGGTGTAGGTGTAGCGGTACATCCTCGTTCCCGGTGGGGCGCCGTGGAGGCGCACATAGGCGAAGGGCTTTGTGCGCACCGGCAAGGCTTTGAACGGGTCCGTGCAGTGCACGAGATCATAGGCCTCACAAATCTCCCGGATCTTTTCCGGCTCATTTTCCCAGGCCCCGCGGGGTTCCCACACCAAAATGAAGTGATCGCGCGGCACATCTTCAAAGAAACGTCGCATGGCTTGGATGTTCTCCGCCGTTGGGCCAAAGGAGGCCGGGCACTGGAGGAGAAGAACCTTGGCCCGCAGGGCTTTGGCGATCTCGGCGGAGCGCGCGAACGCCTCCCGCGCCGCCGCGCCCCGAAACCGATCGTTGTGGGTCACGTCTTGGTGCACCTTCACGGTGAACTCAAAGGCTGGGCTCACCTCGTCCACGAGGGCCCGCCAGGAAGCCGCCGTGGACGGGCGAGGAAGCTTATAGAACGTGGAGTTCACCTCCACGAGGGGAAAGTGTGCAGCATAAAGTTGGAGGCGGTGCCGATACTTTTGACGCCAATCGGTGGGCTCAAAATCCTGAGGCCGGAGGGCCGACCAGCCGCAGCATCCCACCCGAATGTCCACACGCGGATTATAGGTTCAGCTTCTCCAGCTTTCGAAGCCCTTCCAGCATCTCGTAGGCGGTGAGATCCAGATGCAAGGGCGTTACGGAGACGTAACCGGAAAGGACGGCCCACACATCGGTGTCCTCTTCCCCTTCCGGTGGCTGAGACAGCATTTCCCCTGCGAACCAATAAAACTCCCGGCCTCGCGGATCGAAGCCCCGCACGAGCTCCTCTGACCAGATCTTGCCGCCGAGCCGGGTGACCTTGATCCCCTTGGGAATCCCGCGGGGCACGTTCACGTTGAGGAGTATGCCGGTGGGCAGGAGATTTTCGAGGAGGAGGCGCGCGAGCCGCGTGGCCACTTGCGCGGCCTTGTCGTAGTCCGGGCTTTCCTCGGGTTCGCCGGAGACGTCCAGCGAGACGGCCAGGGAGGGGATGCCGGCCTGGGCGCCCTCCATGGCGGCGGAGACGGTGCCGGAATAGGTGACGTCCCGGCCCAGGTTGGCGCCGGCGTTGATCCCCGCCACCACCAGGTCCGGCCGCCGCGGCGCCAAACCCAGCAGGGCCAACAGCACGCAATCCGAGGGCGAGCCGTTGGTCACCCGCACGGTCTCCCCGTCCGGAAGCCGCGCGGAGTAGACGCGCAGGGGTTTGTGGAAGACGCGGGTGCGGGAGGCCGCGGACCAGTTCTTCTCCGGAGCCAAAACCCACACCTCGCCCAGCTCACTCAGGGCCCGCCTCAACGCATGGAGGCCCGGGGACAGATATCCATCATCGTTGGTGAGCAGGATGAGGGGGACCATGGTTGGCCCGAAGTTTACCGCTCCTTTTGATCCTCCCCAAACCGGTAATAGGTGAGGCGGGTCTCGCCATATACCCGGGAGCTCACCTGCGTCAAAGGCGGAAAAACATCGGCGGGCTGCTCCTTGTGGAAGGTCTCCACCACGACCCAGGCGCCGGGCCGAAGCGGCGTATGGGTGGCCAAAGCTTGGAGGGTGGAGGCCACAAGCTCAGGAGAGGTGTAGGGCGCGCCCACGAACACGAGGTCGAAGCGCCGGCCTTGCCGGGCCAGCTTCTCCACGGCCTTCACGGCGTCGCCGTGGATCACCTCCACCCGATCCTGGTAGCCCAAGGCCGCGGCGTTGGCACGGATGAGGCGCACCGCCTTGGCCGAGGAGTCCACAAGGGTGGCCCAGGCCGCACCCCGGGACAGGGCTTCCAAGGCCACTGCGCCTGTTCCA
This sequence comes from Candidatus Bipolaricaulota bacterium, assembly GCA_938084765.1. GTDB lineage: Bacteria > Bipolaricaulota > Bipolaricaulia > Bipolaricaulales > Bipolaricaulaceae > DTER01. Next base: position 3,022 of record CALKFO010000037.1, read on the forward strand.
GCGAACAGGTCCAGCACCTGCGCCCCCGGCACCGCTTCGCCCAAGGTGTCAAACAGCGCGGTGCGCACGCGATCCCGCAGGGGGCGGATGTCCGGATCCTGCCAGCGCCTGAGCCTTCGCCCACGGTGCTCGCCCCCGATGATGCGCATCGCTCAAGCATAACCGCTTTGGTTGCATCGGGAGCGGGCCTCGCTACGATTGTTGGGTTTTTTCAAAAAGGAGTGCGCATGCGCTGGGAGTGCGATGTGGCCATCGTGGGTGCGGGCCCGGCGGGGTTGTTCGCCGCGCGGGAGCTGGCGCCGGCGAAACTGCGCGTGATCGTGGTGGAAAAGGGGCTCGCGCCCAAGGAGCGCACGAGCATCACTTGTGGCGTGGGCGGGGCCGGCGCTTTCTCCGACGGGAAGCTCAACCTCACGGCTCGCATCGGCGGCGAGCCCGAGGAGCTGGGCTTGGGCCCCGCGGAGGCCGAGGCCCTCATCCGCTACGTGGATGAGACCTTCACCCAATACGGCGCGCCCCTGGAGTATTCGGGTGAGGACGAGGATGCGCTGGGTCGGCTGCGCAAGGTGGCGGCGGAGGCAGGGGTGGAGTTCATCGCCGGCCGCCAGCGCCACATCGGCACCAGCAAGATCCGGGAGGTCATCGACAACCTTTACCGGGACCTTCAGCGGCAGGGCGTGACCTTCTTGCTGGGAAAGCAGGTCCAGACCGTGCGAAGCGAGGGGAGGGGGTTCATCCTGGACCTGGGCGGAGACGAGGTCCTGGCCCGCCAGGTGATCGCCGCGCCCGGGCGCGTGGGCGCCTATTGGCTGCGGGAGGTCACCCGGGCGCTGGGGATCGGCCCGGACTTCGGGCCCCTGGACGTGGGCGTGCGCGTGGAGTTCCCCGCGGAGATCTACGCTCCCATCGAAAAGATCATGTACGACGCGAAGTTCCGGGTGCGCACCCCCACCTACGATGACATGGTGCGCACGTTTTGCACGAATCCCCGGGGGTTCGTGGTGGCCGAGGATCACGGAGAATTCGTGCTCGTGAACGGACACGCCGAAAACGACCGTAAAACGGCCAACACGAACTTTGCCCTCCTTGTGCGCATTGAGCTCACGGACCCCGTGGAGGACACCACGGAGTACGGGAGGGCCATCGCCAAGCTGGCCACGACCATCGGCGGGGGGAAGCCCATTCTCCAGCGGCTGAAGGACCTGCGCCAGGGTCGGCGCTCCACCCTCGAGCGCATCCGGCGCGTCCCCATCGAGCCTACCCTCAAAGAGTTCACCCCGGGCGATATATCCATGGCCCTGCCCCACCGGGTGGTGGTGGACCTCGTGGAGGCGTTGCGCATGTTGGATCGGGTCATGCCGGGTGTGGACTCCGGCAGCACCCTCCTTTACGCGCCGGAGATCAAGTTCTACGACACGCGCTACCGGATCCGCCCAGGGATGGAGACGGAGCTTCCCGGGTTTTACGTGGCGGGCGATGCGTCGGGCCATTCCCGGGGCATCGTGTTCGCCGCGGTGACCGGAATCCTCGCGGCTCGGCACATCTTGGCCCACCATGGTTAGGCGGGTGGCCGTGCTCACCAGCGGGGGCGATGCGCCCGGGATGAACGCGGCCATCCGGGCCGTGGTGCGGGCCGGTCTCGCCCAGGGCTGGGAGATGCTGGGGATCCGCCGAGGCTATGCCGGCCTCCTGGCTGAGGAGATCCGGCCCCTTGGGGCCCGGGACGTGGGCGGCATCATCCAGCTTGGCGGAACCATCTTGGGCAGCGCCCGCTGTCCGGAGTTCAAAACGCCGGAGGGCGTTCGCCAAGCGGTTCGCGTCCTGGAAAAGCACCGGATTGACGCCCTGGTGGTGATCGGTGGAAACGGCTCCCAGCGGGGCGCATTCGCCCTGAGCAAAGAAGGCGTGCCCGTCGTCGGTGTGGCCTCCACCATCGACAACGACCTTGTGGGCTCGGACATCACCATCGGTGTGGATACAGCCTTGAACGTGGCCCTGGAGGCCATCGATCGTCTGAAGACCACCGCGTCCTCCCACAACCGCGCCTTCTTGGTGGAGGTGATGGGCCGGGACTATGGGTATTTGGCGCTCATGGCCGGGATCGCCGGCGGCGCGGAGGCCGTGGTGATCCCGGAGGTTCCCGTCTCTCCCGAGAGGGTGGCGGAGGCCATCCGCGAGGCCTACGCCCGGGGCAAACCTCATGCCATCGTGGTGGTGGCCGAAGGCGCCCAGTACAACGCCCAGAAGCTTGCGGAGTACTTCCAGCGGGAACACCTGGGCTACGAGCTTCGGGTGACGGTGCTTGGGCATGTGCAGCGGGGAGGCGCCCCCGGCGCGTTCGATCGCCTGCTGGGCACCTTGTTGGGCACGGGCGCGGTGGAGGCCCTGGCCCGCGGAGAGGAAGGGGTACTCGTCGGCCAGATCAAGGGCGAGGTGGTCAGCACCCCGCTTTCCGAGGTCGCGGGGAAAAAGAAGCCCCTTGACCCGAGGCTTTTCGAGCTGGCGCGAGTTTTGGCGCAGTAACGCTACTCTTTCACCGCGCCGCCCGTGAGCCCAGAGATGATCTGGGACTGCAGGGCGTAGAAGATGAGGAGGATCAAGGCTGCGCCGATCACGGCCGCGGCGGCAAAGCTCCCCCACCGCCGGTTGTACGCCTCACCAATGAAAAGCTGCAGGCCCACAGCCAGCGTGTACTTATCCAACCCCTTCAAAATGAGGCTTGCCAGGAGGTACTCCGAGTACACGCTGATGAACTGGATCACGAACACC
>CALKFO010000038.1 GCA_938084765.1 Candidatus Bipolaricaulota bacterium
CCAGCGTGGAGGAGGGCGGCGTCATCCGCGCCGGGTTCGATGACCAGCTCGACGCCTTGCGCGCGGAGATCCAAAGACTCCGGGATGAACTGGTCTTCCTGGAGGCACGGGAGCGAGAACGCACGGGCATTCCCAACCTGCGGGTCGGCTATACCCGCGTCTTCGGGTACTTCTTTGAGGTCACGCGTTCCCAGCTTGGGCGCGTGCCCCCCGATTGGCAAAGAAGGCAGTCGCTTTCCGGCGCGGAGCGCTTCACCTCCCCGGAGCTCTCGGCCTTGGCGGATCGGGTGTTGAGCGCCGAGGAGGCGGCCCGAAACCGAGAAATCGCCCTATTCCAAGACCTCGTGGCCCAGGTCCAACGGGAGCTGGGTCCCTTGGGCGTGGTGGGCGAGGCCCTGGCGGAGCTGGATGTGCTCCGGTCCTTGGCGGAGGTCGCCCTCAAGAAGGGCTACACGCGGCCGCGCTTCACCCAGGCCCGCCGAATCCTCATCCGCGAGGGACGTCATCCCGTGGTGGAGGAAACCGTGACCTTCGTGCCGAACGACCTTGTGATGGACGAGGGGACCCGCTTGGCCCTGGTGACCGGGCCGAACATGGCCGGGAAATCCGTGTTCCTGCGCCAGGTAGCTCTCATTGCGCTCCTGGCGCAAATGGGCTCTTTTGTGCCCGCCAAAGAGGCGGAGCTCCCCATCTTCGACAAGATCTTCACCCGGGTGGGCGCCTCCGATGCCGTGGCCGAGGGAATCTCTACGTTCATGGCCGAGATGCAGGAGGCCGCAGGGATCCTCTCCGGCGCCACGGAGAATTCTCTGGTCATCCTCGACGAGCTTGGCCGGGGCACGAGCACCCACGATGGGATGGCCCTGGCCTGGGCCATCGCCAAACACCTGGCGGAAAAGGTGCGCTGCAAAACTCTTTTTGCCACCCACTATCGGGAGCTGGCCCAGCTCGCGGAGGAGATCCCCGGGGTGGTGAACCTCCACGCGGCCGCCCGGGAATGGAAAGGGGAGGTGGTCTTTCTTTACCGCATCCTGCCCGGCGTGGCGGAGAAGTCCTATGGAATTCAGGTGGCCAAGCTCGCCCGCTTGCCCAAGGAGGTCCTGGCGGAGGCCGAACGCAAACTGGCGGAGCTCGAACGCAAGGCCGTGATGCGCCCCAAGGCCGAACTCCTTCCCCTCTTCCCCGCCGAGGAGCACCCCGTGCTCGCAGAGCTGCGCAAGATCATCCCCGAGGAGCTCAGCCCTCTGGAGGCCCTCCAGCTTCTTTTTCGGCTCAAGGAGAAGCTTTAGCGGCCCGCGGAAAGGAGGAGGCCGGCCAAGTCCAAGTCCTCGGGGTAGGTGAGCTTGAGGTTCTTGGGGTCGCCGGGAACGGTGGCCACGGGGAGGCCGCGGGCGAGGAGGGCCGCGGCGTCGTCGGGAAGGTCCGCGTCGCACTCCCGCAGGGCCGCAAGGAGGAGATCGCGACGGAACCCTTGAGGCGTCTGCATGGCCACAAGGCCCGGCCGCGGCACCGTCTCCGGTTTGAGGAATCCGTCCACGGCGTAGCGCAGGGTATCCACCACCGGGAGCACGGGAACAGCTGCGCCGTGCTGGACGGTGGCAGCCAGCACCCGCCCCACAAGCTCCGGGCTCACCAAGGGCCGGGCGGCGTCGTGGATGAGCACGTACCGGCCTTGGGCAGCTTCCACCCCGGCAAGGGAGGAATCCCGGCGACGGGCACCCCCGGCGACCACCCGCAGGGGGACGCTCAGGTCCCGCAGGAGGGCGGCGGCGCGGAGCTCCGCGCCCGGTCGCACCACCACCACCAGCTCCTCCACCCCCGCCGCCAGGAATGCCCGCACGGAGTAGAGGAGGACCGGCGTTCCTCGAAGCTCAAGGAACACCTTGTCCTGGCCGAAGCGTTCGGCCCGGCCAGCGGCGAGGATGATTCCGGAGGTCCTCACGGGCGCGGCCGATCAAAGGAAAGCCGGCGTAACCCCGTGCCATCCGGATGGATGGCCCAGGCCCCCCACGTCCCACCCCGGTTGGAGTTGAACACGATCGTGCCATCCGCAGCCCAGGCGGGGTTCACGTCCAGTGCCGGGTCCGTGGTCAGGCGCTGCACCCGGGCGGTGGCCACCTCCACCACGAACAGGTCCCAGTTGTCCTTCTCCTGCATGCTGATGAACGCGATCCGCGTGCCGTCCGGCGACCACGTGGGATAGACCACGTCCTGGTCCATGCGCACAAGGAGCCTTTCCTCCCCGCTGGCAAGATCCAAGAGGTATAGACCATAGGTTTTGGCCTCGCCTGGCCGGGCCACGTACGCCAAAAACCGGCCATCCGGGGAGAGCACGGGCTGCCAGAAGTCCACGGGCTCCTCCTTTTGCCCCAACAGGAGGGAGCACCCGCCCAAACCCAACGCGAGGCCAACCAGAGCCAAGATTTTCGCCCCCTTCATGGTGGGTCCAACCCCCTCCATTCCGGTAGAATCGAAAGCATTGTACGGGCAAGGGAAACGGATCACCACGGCGGCGGGGCTTTTGCGGTGGGCTGCGGCGCGCCTGCGTGAGTGGCCGGAGCCGGCGCGCGAGGCCCGCCGGGCCTTGAGCTTGGCCTGCGGGGCCAACGGCGTGCTCCCCACCCAGCTCACCCCCTGGGAGGTTTGTCGATTCCGGCGGATCGTGGAGGCGCGGGCCCGGGGGGTCCCGTGGCCAGCCCTGGAGGGGACCACGGCCTTCCTGGATTTCGAGGTCCTTGTCCCGCCGGGTGTGTTCATCCCTCGGCCGGAGACCGAGGAGCTTGGGGAACTCGCCCTCCAAGTTTGGCGGGATCTGCCCGATTCGGCCCGGGCCCTGGACTGGGGGACAGGGACCGGGGTGCTGGCCTTGGCCCTGGCCCGAGCCCGGCCGGAGGCTGAGGTCTGGGCCCTGGACGTGAGCCGGCGGGCGGTGGCCGCTGCCGGCCGCAACGCCCAGCGCCTGGGGGTGCGCCTCCACCTCCTGCGCTCCCAAAGCTTTGCCCGCGTCCAGGGCGCCTTCCACCTCATCGTGGCCAACCCGCCCTATGTGCCCACCCCCCACCTCTCCCGGTTGCCGGCCGACGTGAAACACCAGGACCCGCGACGGGCGTTGGACGGGGGTCCGGATGGTCTGCGCTGGATTCGCGAGCTCATCGTGCACGGACCGCGATTCCTCCTCCCGGGCGGATACCTGCTCATGGAGATCGGGCCCGATCAAGGAGGGGCTGTGCTGCGCTTGGCCAAGGCCGTGGGCCTTTGGAGCGAGGCCCGGGTCCTCCCCGACCTTTCCGGCCAACCCCGGTTCTTCTGGGGGCGAAGGTGCTAGCCGTGCAAATCTCCGAATTGCGGTTCGTCACCGAGGAGGGCGTGAGCGTGTTTGATGGGTTCAGCTTGAGCGTGCCGCGCGAGGGGTTTGTGTGGGTGGTGGGACCGCCCGGGTCCGGAAAGACCCTGCTTTTGCGCATCCTCCTGCGCGAGGTGCAGCCCCAAGGCGGTCAGATCCTCTTGTTGGGCCGAAACATCCGCCGCGTCTCCCCCAAAAGCGTTCGGGCCGTGCGTCGGCGTGTGGGGTACCTGCCCGAAGACCCGCCCGTCCTGAGCGGCCGCACCGTGCAGGGCCACCTTACGTTCAAGCTGCGGGCCCTGGGCCTGCGGGGCGAGGAGGCCGCTGACGCTCTCCATCGCGCCCTGGATCTGGCTGAGCTCAAGGGCTTCGCGGATCAACCCGCAAAGGAATTGGATCTGCTTGGACAAAAGCGCCTGGGCCTGGCCCTGGCCCTCTGCCCCAACGCCTCGTTGCTCCTGTGTGACGACCCCTTGCGGGGACTTGCCGCCGAGGCCCAAGAGGAGCTTTTGGGAACCTTGGAGCGCATCCACCAGGGCGGGGTGACCTTGCTGTGCACCGCTCGGGAGGACGCCCCGCTTCTGGCCCGGGGCTTCCGCCCCGTTCCGGGCGGGAAGCGAACCTTGGTGTACTTGCGGGAGCCGGTGCGCGTATGATGGGCTTCCTCTATGTGCTTGGGGACTTCCTCCGGACCAGTCTCCGTCAGGCCGGATACCTGGTGGGCTGGGCCGCGGCGGTGGGGGCGGTCCTGGCCAGCGCCACCGTGCTCGTCCTCGTCCCCCTCGGGGCAAGCCCGACCGTGGCCTCCCAACACCTCGTGGTGTTGACCTTGGACCCCCTGCTTTCGGAGGCGGAGATCAATCGGCTGGCCTGGCAGATCGCGGGCTGGCCGGAGGCGGTGCGGGTGAATTTCCGGTTCGCCGGGGAAACGGACCCCGAGCCGCTCGCGGAGCGGGCCTTGGTGGTGGAGGCCAAACCCGAGGGCCGCGAGCTCCTCCTCTCCCGCCTGGCCAAGCTCGCGGGCGTCCGCAAGGTCACCACCCTGGAGCGCCGCGCAGAGCAGCCCCTTCTTCCCTCGGGCACGCGCCTGATCGCCCTCGCGGCCTTGGCCGTGGGATTGGCCTTGGCGTTGTTCCTGGGCCAGCACGGGACCCGGCGTGCCCTCGCCCTCTGGGAAAAACCCCGGGAGATCCTGCGCATCTCGGGCTTGAGCCCGTTGTACTGGCAAGGTCCGCCCATCGCCCTGGGCCTGGCGGTGGGGATGGTGGGGGCGGGGCTGTTCCTCCTGGCCTGGCATGTGGGCCTTCGGCTTGCTCCCCAGGAGTCCGGTTGGCGCGAGGTGCTCCGCGGGGCTCCGTGGCTCCCCGGCGTGAGCGTCCCGGCGGGTGGACTGCTGGGGTGCTTAGGGAGCCTCCTGCGCGTTCACTCGTAGCGCAGGGCCTCCACGGGCGGGAGTTTGGCCGCCCGGACCGCCGGGAAAAGCCCGGAGACGGCGCCCACCACAAACGCAAAGAAAAGGGAACCCAGGACCAAGCCCGCGGTGAGGGCGGGGGTGAACGCGCCTTGGGCCTCGAACAGACGGCTGACGATGAGGGTGGCCACCCAGGCCACCCCGAACCCACTGAGCAGGCCCAACGCTCCGCCGGCCAGCCCCATGAACCCGGATTCGAACAGGAAGAGGAAGAGCACGTGGGAATCCTTGGCGCCGATGGCCTTGAGCACCCCGATCTCGCGGGTGCGCTCCAGGACCGCGGTGTACATGGTGTTCATGACCCCCACCCCGCCCACGAGGAGGGCGATCCCCGCGATCCCCGCCAGGAACGCTTGCACCCCGCGGATCACCGACTGGATGTTCCGCGTGAGATCCTCGAAGTCCGTGAGGGAGGCGTTGCGCTCGCCCACGGCCCGGAGGTGGTCGCGGATGCGCTCCCTCACCAGGGCCATGTCGGCCCGATCCGCAAGGCGGACCACCGCGTAATGGACCAGCTCTGGCCCCCGGAAGAGCTGGCGCAGCTCAGGGAGGGAGATCACGAGGAGGTCGGTCAGGCTCAGCCCGCCCGTGGCGAACCCCCCAGCCCGCTGGGCCCCAAGGATCCCCACCACGGTGAAGCTTTTCCCTTCGATGGTCACAGCATCACCCACGCCGGCTCCCAGGACCCGGGCGGTGCGGCTGCCCAAAAGGACCTCCCCGGGCCCGGCGAGCGGCCGGCCGCTGGCCACCGTGAGGTCCATCTCCGCCACGAACTCCTCCATGGGCGGGTCATACCCCAACACGGCCAGGAAACCCTTCCCGCCTGGTCCCTCCACATACGCGGTCTCCGTGCGCACGGCGATGGCACTGCGCACCCCAGGAATGGCCCGGATGGCCTCAATGTCCAGCCGGATCCGCTGCCCCAGATTAAGCCCTCTTGCGGTCACCAGGATCGTGTTGTACCCCACGATCCGCTCCACCTGGAGGGCGATGGCGCGCTGAAGGCCCTGCCCCACGGAGATCAAGGCCACCACCGCCGCGGTGCCGATGAGGATCCCGATCACGGTGAGCCAGGAGCGCAAGCCCCGGTGACGAATGTTGCGCAGGCTCAGACGCAGGATATCCCAGATCATCGCTCCACCCCCACGATTTGCCCGTCACGCAACCGCAGGCGGGCTTTGGCCACCGCCGCCGCCTCCGGATCATGGGTGGCCAAGACGATCGTCCTCCCTTGCTCGTTCAGTTGGGTGAAGAGGCCCAGGATCTCCTTGCCCGTGGTGGTGTCCAGGTTTCCCGTGGGCTCATCCGCGATGAGCAGGGCGGGGTCGGTGACGAGGGCCCGGGCCAGGGCCACGCGCTGCTGCTGTCCCCCTGAGAGCTGATTGGGGCGGTGGCGCAGGCGGTCCCCCAGCCCCAAGCGCGTGAGGACCTCTTGAGCCCGCCGGCGGCGCTCCCGGCCGGGCACCCCCAAAAACACAAGCGGAAGCTCCACGTTTTCCAAGGCCGTGAGGTTGGGAACGAGATTGAACATCTGGAACACGAAGCCGATGCGGCGGCCACGCAGCTCCGCCAGCCGGCCCCCGTTCAGGCGGGTCACATCCCTGCCCTCCCACAACACTCTTCCCGCGGTGGGACGGTCCAAAAGCCCCAGCACATGGAGGAGGGTGGATTTCCCGGAGCCTGAGGGTCCCATGAGCGCAAGAAAATCCCCAGGAGAGACGGCCAAGTCCACGCCCCGCAGGGCAGGGACCTCGACCTCGCCCAGCCGGTAGATTTTGGTGACCCCTTGGAGCTCCACCAGGGCCGTGCTCATGGCCGCCGATACGCCACAAGGACCATCTCAAAGGTGGTGCGCCCCCGCTCCCTCACCCGCAGCAGGGGAAGGAAGTACACCGGGTCGCTCAGGCTAAACGCGACCTCGATGAGGGTGTCCGCGCGGTCGGCGGGCCGGAATTCGCCCAAAAGGCAGGTCACCCCGGCGATGTCCCCCTGTTCCCGGACGAAGAACTCGCCCCCGGGCAGAGCGTAGCGCTCGCCCACCCTCAGGGCCTCGCGCCGGCGGATGAGCACGGACAGAGCTGAAAGATCCACGGTCTGAGTCCCCATGGCTTGCACCAGGAGAGGGGCGCCGAAGAACCCAAGCGCGGAAAGTTCCGCCGCTGTTCCTTCCAGGCTCAACCCCATGCTCACCCGAAACCGCCCTTCGGGAAGCCCTTCCACGATCAGACGAAGCTCCTGGGCGGGACCCAGCCCCGCCAGGGTCCAAACCATCTCCGTCTTCCCCACGGGGAAATCCTGAACCTCCGCCTGAGCCCAGCCGAAAAGACCGAACAACCCCAACGCCCCAAGGACAAGGATGCGCCGCATGTTCGCCCCCATTCCTTGATGCTACTGCACTGGGCCTCCCCGCTCCATGGGGACCTGGGGGCGGCCCGCTTGCCCGCGCAGAAGCCCTTGCCGCATGAGCAGGTACAGCCCGAGCCCCACCTGGATGAACTCGACGAAGCGGAACAGGAGGTTGTAAGCAAAGGCGCTGGACACCGGGATCCCCAGGAGCCTGAACACCCCGGCGCGGCCGCCGTCGGCCAGGCCCAGCCCGCCCGGCGTGAGCCAAAGAAAGGCCCCGATGAACACGTTGAGGGTGAAGAAAAGCGAAAGCTGGGGAAAGGTGAACAGGGCCTGGCGGGCAAAATAGAGGAACATCTGGGGCCGGATGTAGGTGAGGAACACGGTGAGGAGCTGGAGAAGGAGCGCGGCCAGGGCATGGCCGGGGCAGCGGGCGAAGACCTGGTGGATCTGGTGCTCCATCGCCGCGGCGCTTTGGGCCAGGCGCGCCCAGGCTCCGCGCCCAGGAACCCAGCGGCCCAAGGCCCCCAGGCTGCGGGAAAGCCAGCGCCGGTTGCCCAGGAAGGCGACCAGGCCAAGCACCCAAAAAAGGGCCATGAGCCCAAGCCCCAAGCCCACGGCCCCTTTGTCCGCCGGGGCCATGGTGGGCGAGATGAAGGCGAAAAACCCGCCGAGGGCCAAAAAGGCCAACAGGGAGACGCCAGCCAAGAGCCGCTCCACCAGGACCGTGGCAGCAACCCGCGCCAGGCTCACCCCTGTCTCCTTGGCCACCCAGTACACCCGCACCGGCTCGCCACCCACATAGGCAGAGGGGGTGAGGTAGGTCACGGCGGAGCCGGCCAACATGGGGGAAAGGACCTTTTTCCAGGGGAGGGCGATCCCCGCGCCCCGCAGAAGGAGGAACCAGCTCAACGTCCAAGCGAAAAAGGAGAGCGCCACATTTCCCACCACGGCCAGCAGGCCCCCCACCCCCACGGCCCGCAGCTCCTGCCACACCCGGCCGGGACCTGAGGCGTACAGGAGCCCGGCGAAGAGGCCTAGGCCCACCAGGACCAAGCTCAAGGAGAGGATCCGCCGAAGAATTCCTACCCCCCTTCCAGGAAGCGCTGGAGGAGGGCGAGGGCCGCCTCAGCTGCAGACCACCGTACGCCCTGGCGGGAGCCGTGGAACTCGTGCCGCTCCACCACCACGCCCTCCGCATGGGCCAGGGCAACGTACACCAGGCCCACGGGTTTCTCCGGGGTTCCGCCCGTGGGACCGGCGATGCCGGTGATGGCCAACGCTAGATCAGCCTGGAGAAGGCGGCGCACGCCCTCGGCCATGGCCTGGGCACACTCCGCGGACACCGCGCCCTTGGTCTCCAGTACCGCTCGGGACACCCCCAACACCCTCTCTTTGACCGCGTTGGAATAGGCGATGACACCGCCCCGGAAGTAGTCCGAAGCCCCAGGGACCTCCGTGATGCGCATGCCCAAAAGGCCACCGGTGCAGGACTCCGCCACGGCCAGGGTGAGCCCGCGCTCCCGCAACATCTGGCCGATTCGCACCTCAAGCAAGGTCCACCCCCAGCTCCCGCGCCAAGAGCCTGGTCATGTCCACCAGATCCCCGCGCAGGAGCACATCGGCCAAATCATCGTAGGGCGTGGGCTCCGCATTGGCGATGATGAGGGAAGCGCCGTGGCTTACGGCGAAGGGCACGAGGCCCGCCACCGGCCACACCGTGAGGGATGTGCCCAAAACGAAAAGCAAATCGGCCTCGGCCACCTCCCTTTGGGCCAGGTCGAAATCGGGGGTGAGGGGCTCGCCGAAGAGGACGACCTGGGGCTTCACCAGGCCTCCGCAAGGGCAGCGGGCCAGGCCCGTGCGCCCAACCTCCGCCGCCAGCCAGCTCATGGAGTACGTGCTCCCACAGGAAACGCAGGAGGCGGAGCGCACATGCCCGTGTACCTCGAGCACGCGGATGGAGCCGGCCCGCTGATGGAGGCCGTCGATGTTTTGGGTGATGACCCCGCGCAGGATCCCCCGCTCCTCCAGGGCGGCCAGGAATTTGTGGACCGGGTTGGGCTGGGCCTGGCGCATGCGCTCAAACCGCCAAAGCCAGAAGGAATAGAAGGCCTGAGGATCGCGGTGGAAGCCCGCGAGGGTGGAGACCTCCTCGAGGTCATGGGTGCGCCACAGCCCCTGGGGGCCGCGGAAATCGGGAAGGCCCGAGGGGGTGGACACCCCGGCTCCGGTGAGGGCCCAGGCCCGCCGCGCCTCCCGCAGGAGCCGCGCCGCCAGCCGGACCGCCGTAGGCTCAAGCCCCATACCCAAAAGTCTCAGCTTCTTAGGGCTTTGGGGCAACCCCCGTTGTCCCCAACGCCGAAGGGGATTATCATTTGCTCCGAGGAGCCATGGCCGGTCACTCGAAGTGGGCCAACATCAAATACCGAAAAGAAAAGCAGGACAAGAAGCGCTCGAACATCTTTTCCAAGCTCACCCGGGAGATCATCGTCTGCGCCCGGCAGGATCCCAACCCCGAGACGAACCCCGCTTTGGCGGCAGCCATTGAGCGGGCCAGGGCCGCCAACATGCCCAAGGAGAACATCGAGCGGGCCATCCAGCGGGCCGCGGGCGGCCTGGAGGGCACCAACCTCCAAGAGGTCATCTACGAGGGCTATGGCCCCGGAGGCGTGGCCATCCTGCTGCGCGCGTACACCGACAACCGCAACCGCACCGCCGCCGCCGTGCGCCACATCCTCGAGAAGCACGGGGGGAACCTGGGCGGGGAGGGGAGCGTGGCCTGGCAGTTCGAGCGCCGCGGCATCATCCAGATCAAATCCCTGCCCCAGGGCATGGACAAGGAGACCCTCATTCTCTTGGCGGCCGAGGCCGGCGCCGAGGACTTCACCGAGGAGGACAACGCCCTCACCTTTTACACCCAGCCCCGGGACCTGGCGGATGTGCGCGATGCCCTGCGGGCAAAGGGCGTGGAGATCGAACGAGCGGTGATCGGGTTCCTCCCCAAGACCACCGTGCGCGTGGAAGGCCCCGAGGCCGAGAAGCTCCTGCGCCTCCTGGACGAGCTCGACGAGGCCGAGGAAATTCAAGAAGTCGTGGCCAACTTCGACATTCCCGACGAGATCCTGGCCAAGGTCGAGGGCGCTTAACCTCGCCCGAACACCCCCAAGAGCGCAAACAAACCCAAGACCGCGAGGGTCACCGGCGGGAGACCCAAGGGCAGGACCTCCCGGGGTCGCAGGATCTCGTAGTGCCGAATCCCCTCCGGACCGAGACGGACGAGTCCCAGGGCTTGGCCCCGACTTCCCGCCTGCACGATGGGAACGCCCACAACATAGATGGGCTCCGCGTAGACCTTGTGATCATGCCCTAAAACGAAGAGCGCAGGCTTTTGGGAAAGCTTGCGCACGAGCTCGGCCGCACGTCGCGTGTTCATGTGCCCAAGGAGAAGGAAAAGGTCATGGGAAGGGGCGGAGGCGAGGGCTTCCTCCAAGGCCATCCAGGGATCCAAAAGCTCCCAGCCCGGCCAGACCACCGCCAGGTCCCACAACACGCCGAGGATGAGGATGCGCAGGCCTTGGGCCTCCACCAAGGCCCAGCGGTGGGTGGGAAGAGGGGAGCGGAGGTTCGTGGCCAGCACGGGAAAGGGCGCCGCGGCCACGAGCCTCTCCAACACCCGGGGACCGAGATACGTCTCGTGGTTGCCCAACACCATCGCGGTGTACCCGAGCTCCGCCATCCCGCGCATGGTGGCCCACGCCTCGGCCTCCGTGGTGAGGCGATGGGTGTCCTCCCAGGCGTCCCCTCCGTCCAGGACGAGATCCGCAGCCAAAAACAGCTCCCGAAACTCCGCCAGTCGACCAAGCGAGGTGTGAAGGTCGGTGGTGAAGACCACGGTGAGCTCCCAGGGCAGACCGGCCCAACTGAGCCCGAGCGCTAAAAGTAAAGCCCACACCATAGGGTAAACCCCCCTTGTCGGATGAGGAACGCGCCCCAGAGGTGGCGGTGGCGCAGTCGAATCCCCAGGGCGTCGTCCATCCCCAGGCTTCCAAACAAGGAAAGCCAGGGCTGTTCGGAGATCTCCCAGGCCAGGGAGAGCCCGGTTTCTGTTCTCACCAGGGCCACGAGGGCGTGGCCGGGGGCGCGGGCCAGGGCCACCCGCGGCGGCAGTTCCACCCACAGGAACCACGGCCCGGAAAGGAGGGGAAAGCGCACGGCCGCCGAAGGAGGGGCGAGGCCCAGGAACACCTGGACGGGGCCCACGGGGAGAACGAGCCAGGGCTGAGGCCCCAGGGCCAGGGCCCCTCCACCGGCCATGCTCAGGGGAAGCATCCCCAACGCCCACATCCAAAGGCCCACCTCCATTGGCAACCCCCCGCGTAGCGGGCATTATAGAGGGGAAATGCTGGAGAAGGTTCGGGAAGCGCTGCGCCGCTGGCGTATGGTGAACATGGGGGAAAAGGTCCTGGTGGCCGTCTCCGGCGGTGCGGATTCCATGGCCCTTCTCTATGCCCTCTTTTGGCTGCGCAAGGAGTTCGACCTCACCCTGGCCTTGGCCCACCTGGACCACGGGATCCGCCAGGACACCGCCGAGGACCTCAAGGTGGTGCGGGCGGCCGCAGAGGACCTCGGGCTCCCCCTGGTGTACGAGCGGGTGGACGCGCCAAGCTATGCCCGGGAGCACAAGCTCAATTTGGAGGAGGCGGCGCGGCGACTGCGCCGGGAGTTCCTCCTGCGCGCCTCCCGGGAAGTGGGGGCTCAAAAGATCGCGCTGGGCCATACCCGCACGGATCTGGTCGAGACGATCCTTTTGCACCTTCTGCGGGGGGCCGGCCCGCGCGGGCTGCGCGGATTCCTCCCCATGAATCCGCCCTTCATCCGCCCCCTCGTCCTTGTGAGCCGCGAGGAAACCCGCGCCTTTTGCGAGAGCCACGCCATCCCATTTCGGGACGACCCCACCAACTACGACACGCGCCTTGCGCGCAACGCCATTCGGCTGGAGCTTTTGCCCGCCCTGCGCCGCTTCAATCCCCAGGTGGAGGAGGCCCTGGCCCGGGCGGCCGAGCTCCTGGGGGAGACCCAGGAGGTCCTGCAGTGGACGGCGCAGCGACTTCTGGGGGAACTGCGCGGCGAGCGCGGCCTGGACTTGAACAAGCTCCGGGCTCTTCCTCTTCCCGTGCAAGCTCTGGTTGTGCGGGCGCTCGCTCAAGAACACGGGGTCTCCCTTTACCGCAAGCACGTGGCCGCGGTGCTGAGGAGCTTGGCCCGGGGAGGGGCCGCAGAGGTCCACCTCCCCAGAGGCCTGGTCGCCCGTATGGGCGGCGGGCTCTTCCTGGTGGAACGGGAAACCCCGTCTTCCTCTGGGCCGTGGGCCCTGGCCACCCCTGGCCGCACCGAGATCCCGGCCGTGGGCCTGGCCTTCACCGTGGACAGGACCCCGCGCCCCGCGGACTTGGACACCCGGGACAGGTTTGCGGTCTACGTCTCAGCCTCTCGGGTGCAGTCCCCGCTTTTCGTGCGCCCCCCTCGTCCGGAGGACCACATCGTGCCCTTTGGCCGCACCGACCGGGTGCGGGTGGTGGACCTCCTGGCCAAGGAGGGGATCCCCCGCTGGGAGCGGGCCCGCTGGCCCCTCCTCACCGACGAAAAAGGAGTGGTGTGGGTGGTGGGCCTGCGCCTCAATCAGGAGTATGCTGTGCTCCCAGAGGACCAGGAGGTCCTGAAGATTTGCTTCCATAAGCTATGAGCACCTTTGCGCTCTTTGTGGCGACGATCCTCCTGCTCGTGGGGTTCCATGAGCTTGGGCATTTCTTGGCCGCGAAACTGGTGCGGATCGGGGTCATTGAGTTCGCCATCGGCTTTGGCCCGCCCCTCCGCACGTGGATGCGCGGAAAAACCCGGTACAGCCTACGTATTTTCCCGCTGGGCGGGTACGTGCGCCTGGCCGGCGAGGGCGGGGATTCCGGGGACTTCCCGCCCGAGGAGACCTACTACGGCCGGCCGGCGTGGGCTCGGCTCATCGTGGCCCTCCTCGGCCCGGCCTTCAACCTCCTTTTGGCCCTGGTCCTGGCTTTCGCCGCCTTTTGGTCCCTCGGTCTTCCCCGCCTGCGCGTGGCCGGCCTCGTGCCCGAAAAACCCGCGGAAAAAGCCCTGAAAGTCGGCGACGTCGTCCTGGCCGTGAACGAAGTCCCCATCTGGAGCACGGACGAGATCGCTCCCCTCATCCAGGCCCGCGCTCCGGAACCCGTCCGCTTCCGCATCCAGCGGGACAGTGAACTCTTGGATGTCCTTATCCACCCTGTTTTCTCCCCGGAGGACGGCCGCTACATCGTGGGCGCGTATTTTTTGCCCCAGGTGGCCTTGGCCGAGCTCGTGGAGGTTCCGCCCCTCACCCCGCTTTCTGCCGCCGGGTTTCGCCGCGGCGACCGGATCGTGGCCGCCTGTGACCGACCCGTGCGCTCTTACCTGGAGCTGCTGGTCGCCGCCGACCAGGGATGCCGGCAGGTGCGTGTCCAGCGCGGCGAGGAGCTCTTAGTCCTGAACCTGCCGGAGGCTGCCATCCCTGCCTTGGAGACGGGGAAATGGAGAGCGTTGCCCTTGGTCTACGGAAGGATTGGGCCGGGCCGCTCCTTGAGCCTGGCCGGCCAGCAGGTGGGGCAGGCCCTATCCTGGGTGGCGGCTGTCCTCCAGGCCCTGGTGGCCCGGCGGATCCCCGCGGGCGAGGCCGTGAGCGGCCCGGTGGGGATCGCCGCGGTGCTCGCCGAGGGCCTCGCCGCCGGCCCCTTGGTCGTCCTCCTCCTCATCGCCGTGATCAGCGTGAACCTCGCCCTATTCAATCTGCTTCCCATACCGGCCCTGGACGGATCGCGCCTCCTTTTCGCTCTCTTCGAGGTCGTGACCCGGCGGCGCGTCCCGCCCCGCGTGGAAACGTTCGTCCACACCCTGGGCTTCGTCCTCCTCCTTGGGCTTTTGCTTTTGATCACCGCGCGCGATCTTCTGCGGCTCTTCGGATGAGGGCCACGGCCCAGGCGCCGATCCCCTCGCCCCGGCCCAACGCCCCCATCCCCTCCGGCGTGGTGGCCTTGACCGACACGGCCCCTTCGGGGATGGCCAAGGTCTGGGCGATGTTCCGCCGCATGGCCCCCACGTAAGGCGCGAGCCGGGGCTGTTCCGCCACCACGGCCACGTCCACTTGTACTGGCACATAGCCGTGTTGGGCCAGGATCTCCCGCACGCGGCCCAGAAGCACAAGCGAGGAGATCCCTTGGTACTGGGGATCGGTGGGCGGGAAATGCTGGCCGATGTCGCCCAGGGCCGCCGCACCCAACAACGCGTCGCAGAGGGCATGTAAAACGGCGTCCGCATCGGAGTGGCCCAAGAGGCCGCGCTCATGGGGGATCTCCACGCCGCCCAGCACCAGGGGCCTCCCCTGGGCAAAACGATGGAAGTCAATGCCTATTCCGACGCGGAGGTCCATGGACCGAACGCCTCCTCGACCACGGTTTTGGCCAGCTCTGGGGGGAAGCCCCGGCGCAGGAGGAAGGCATACGCCCGGCGCAGGGCCACCCCAGGAGGAAGGCCGTCCCACAGCCGGCGGCGGGAGGCCAACGCCCGCCGGGCCAGCTCCTCCTCCGAAAGCTCGGGCAGGACCGCGTGGGCCGCCTCCTCGGCCAAGACCTTGTCCACGCCGCGCGCCCTGAGCTCCCAGGCGATTTGGCGCCGCGGACAGGGCCGGGAAAGGAGTCGATCCTCCGCGTAGAGGAGGGCAAAGGCCCGGTCGTCGAGGAGCGCCGCCTCCTCCGCGCGGGCCAGGATCTTCTCCACGATATCTTGAGCGAAACCGCGCCGCTGCAAGCGCAGCCGCAGCTCCTCCTTGGTGCGCGGCCGCAGGGAAAGGAGACGCAGGGCGTAATTCCAGGCCCGCTCCTCCTCGCTCATTCGCTCAACGGCTTGGGCTCGGGGATCCCCGCCTTGGCCCGGATGTCCTGGGCGATCCTCGCGGCGATCTCGGGGTGCTCCTCCAGGAACTGGGCGGCCTGGGCCAGGCCTTGGCCCAAGCGGATGTCGCCGTAGGAGTACCAGGCGCCGGCGCGGGTCACCACGCCCCATTCCACGCCGGTGTTAATGATGTCCCGTTCCTTGACGATGCCGCGGCCGTAGATGATGTCAAAGGTGGCCTCCCGATAGGGTGGGGCGACCTTGCTTTTCACGACCCGCACGTGGGCCTTCATGCCCACCCGCTCGTCGCCCTCCGCGATCTTCCCCTCCGACCAGATGTTGAGGCGCACGGAGGCGTAGAACTTGAGGGCTCGGCCGCCGGTGGTGGTGGTGGCGGGACCGAAGGGGCCGGGTTGGATGGCCGCGCGGATCTGGTTCACGAACACCGCCACCGTCTTGGACTGGGCGATGGCCGCGGCCAGCTTGCGCATGGCCTGGGACATGAGCCGGGCCTGCAGCCCCACCTGCGCCTCGCCCATCTGCCCCTGCAGCTCGGCCTCCGGGACGAGGGCGGCCACGGAGTCCACCACGATCACGTCCACCGCGCCCGAGCGCACCAAAGCCTCCATGATCTCCAGGGCCTGTTCGCCTGAGCTGGGCTGGGAAAGGAGGAGCTCGTCCAGGTTCACGCCGATGGCCTTGCAGTAGTTGGGGTCAAGGGCGTGCTCCGCGTCGATGAAGGCGGCTGTGCCGCCCAGCCGCTGCGCCTCGGCCACGATGGACAGGGCCAACGTGGTCTTGCCCGAGGCCTCGGGGCCGAAGATCTCCACGATGCGGCCGCGGGGAACTCCGCCCACCCCCAGGGCGATGTCCAAGGAGAGGGAGCCGGTGGGGATGACCTCCACCTCCGCCACCGGCCTCTCCCCCAGGCGCATGATGGCCCCCTCGCCATAGGTCTTCTGGATCTGCTTGAGCACGTTCTCCAGGATCTCCTGACGCTTAGGGTTCCCTTCCTTCTTTTCCGGATTGGCCATGGGAAATCCCTCCGCACGATGGTAAAGCCCGGAAGTGCTAGGCACAAGGAGCGGGAAGGGCCAGGGACTCCGGCCCGAGCAACCGCAGGGGATGAAGTTCCCGACCGTCGAAGGCGCACACCAGGGCCCGCGCCTGCACGCCGCACGCCAGGGCCTGGCAGAAGGCCTCGGCGAAACGGGGATCCAGGCGGGCGTGGGGGCCGAACCGCGTGGCATCTGGCCGCTGCACCACGAAGAGCACGGCCGCGCGGGCGCCCGCCCGGCTGAGCTCTGCCAGCTCCTGAAGGTGGCGGCGGCCCCGCACGGTGGGCGTGTCCGGAAACAGGGCCACCCCATCCTCCACAAGGGTCACGGACTTCACCTCCACCCACAGGCGCTCCTCGCCGCGCACGAGAAGGAAATCCGTCCGGCCCTGCCCCAGCCGCGGCTCCCTCTGCGCGATGCGGTACCCCGCGAGCTCCGGCCAGGCCCCCTCCGCAAGAAAACGGGGGAACATGCGGTTGGGCAGGGTGGAATCCAGAGACACCAGGAAGGAGCCGAGGTCCGCGCCCACGGCGGTAAAACGCGTTTTTCGCCCAGTGGGCGCAGGCCGCAGCAGGATCCTCCTCCCCGGGGTCAACACCTCCGCCAAGCGCCCCGGATTGGGAAGATGGGCCAGGACCTCCTCGCTTCCCAGGCTCACCACCAGGGTGAACCGATTGGGGCGGGAGCGAAACGTGCCCCAAAGAAGCTCGGGATGCATGATCAGGGTCGGCGGGCGCGGGCGGCGCAGGTGCCGGCCAAAAAACCCGTGGAAAACGCGGCCTGAAGGTTGTAGCCCCCGCTTTCCCCATCGTAGTCCAGAATTTCGCCGGCAAAAAAGAGGCCAGGAACAATACGGCTCTCCAACGTGTGGGGATCCACGTCCTCCAAGCGCACGCCCCCGCGGGTGACCATGGCCTCCTCCCAGCCGCCCACGGCCGCCACCGGAAAAGGATGGCCCTCCACGAGGCTTTCCACCAGGGCGTTCCGCGCTTCCCGCCGGAGTTCTCCAACCCGCAGCCCACACGATATGTTCAGGGCTCCCAGAAGAGCCCGGCCCAGCCGCCGGGGAAGACCGAGCTCGTGGAGAATGGTGACCAGCCCTGAACTTCCGCGGCTCGCCGCGGCCCGGATCAGCCGGCCTTCGGCCTCGGCCCGCTCAAGCCCCGGAGCCAACGCCACACGAACCACGTCGCCGGGCGCGACCTCCCGCGAAAGATCGAGGATGGCCGGGCCGGAGAGGCCGCGGTGGGTGAACAGAACGGCGCCGCGTTTTTCCGCCCGCCGGCGGCCTTGACGCACAAGCCAAACGCGTGTCTCGCCCAAGCTGATTCCCGCACAAGCGACGAACGGAGCGAAGGCATCTGGGATCACATGAACGGGCGCGAGGGCTGGCCGCAAAGGAGCGATGGGATGGCCCAAAGCCGCGGCGAGCTCATAGCCATCGGCCAGGGTATTCCGGGCTCGCCCTCCCGGGGCCAATACCACCGTGCGTCCCCACCAGGAACGACCGCCCCGATCCCGCACCGCGAACCGATCCTTCTGGGGTCGTATGGCTCGCACCCACGTTTCCACGCGCACGGCCACGCCCAGCTGGTGCAGCTCGGAGAGGAGCACGGCCACCACGTCCACCCCGCGCTGGGTCTTCGGGAACAGACGGCCGCTGGCGTCGCGGCGGAGGGGAAGCCCCCGCTGGGCGAAAAAGGAAGCGAGGGCCCGGTTGGAGAAGAAGCGCAGGGCGGGCCGCAGGAACCGCGCCGCCTCGCCCGGACGCTCCCCACCATGGTAATGAGGCAGAAGCTCCCTGATTTCCCCGGCATGGGAAAGGTTGCACCGTCCGGCGCCGGCCCACGGAAGCTTTCCCCCTGGCTCCGCGTGGCGCTCCAAGAGGAGGGTGTGCGCGCCCTCCTGGGCTGCGCCGATCGCGGCCATGAGCCCCGCCGGGCCCGCTCCCACCACGATCACATCCCAAACCACGGAGGAAGGGCTACGCCCGGAAGAAAGGGGAGGCCGGGCAGCCCGGGCACGGGTTTCCGTACCGCGGGCACTCCCGGCAGTCCGCCCCACACGGGGCCCGCCCCTCAGGAGGCCGGGAGTTCCTGGGCTCCATGCGCACGGGAAACGCTGGGGTTTCCGTGGCGTACACCGCGGCCCGCACCAACCCTAGCGTGATCTCGGGGTTCTCCGCCACGCTTTTGAGCCACCAGGCCCGCTCATCCTCCATGTAGAAGATCCCCACCACCATGCGGCCGAAGGCGGAAAGGAAATAGACGTAAGGGCAATCCGCGAACACCTCGGCGATCCGCTCCGCGGCCCTCTCCGTGGGGGCCTCCCCCAACAGAAGGTAGCACTTCTGTTCCTTCAGCGGTTCTTCCATAGCGCGAAGAGCTCCTCAAACGCCGGCCAAAACCGGCGGGAGAAATCCCCAAAGGTCTTGGGTTCGGGTTCGTTCCGCACGGTTACGTACGGTATCCGCTCGCCAGCCAACGTCAAATAGCCCGCCTCCCTAGGAGCCAGGGTGGCCCAGTCGTCGTCCCGGTACGTGCGAGCCATCTCCTCCTCGGGAACGGAGTGGGTGAGGAGGCCGTCGCGCCGGTCGCGATCGTAACGAGCACGGTTGCGCCGAAGCGACTCCTCGTAGGAGACGGAAAGATAGAGGATGGCGCCCTCCCTCAACACTGCGGGAGCCAGGAGGGAAAGGGCATGGGCATAGGCATTTGGGCCGCCCCGGGAGAACTCCACGATCACCGTCTCCCCAGGCCGAGCAGGCTCGGCGGCGAGGCGCGCGTTCAGGCGATGAAGAAGAAAATCCCAAAGGTGGGGATCCGCCACGGCGTAGTTCTCCGCGCACCGGCGAGAATGGAGCCTCCCTCGGCCCACCAGCTCCCAAACATCGTCCTCCACGAATTTTTCCCACAGGAGCGGGAAGTCGTCGAGGACCCGCAAGGAGCCAAGATGATAAGCGCGGGCCCGCTCCGCCAGAGGAAGGCCCTGCAAGAAGGCGATGAGCTCGGTCTTTCCGGAGGCAGGCCGCCCAAGGAGCACAAGGTAGGGGATCACGGAGGGGACGGGATGGGCTGTGTAGCGCAGGTCCAAGGCCCGGATCACGGAGGCCACCACCTCATCGGGGGAGCGGTCCACGGGGATGGTCACGACCCGGTCGCCGCGGCGCGCGTGCCACGCGGAAAGCCAGCCCTCCATGCGGCTCAAGACGTCCGCAGACACCATGTAGCGCGGGTCTCCCCGGACTTTCTGGCGCAGAAGGGAGATCTCCAGCGGGGCCTCAAAGCGCAGAAAGACCTCCGGCCACAGGATCTCCTCCTCGCGGCGGCTGAAGGCCTCCAGGAAGCGGTGGTCGCCAAGGGCCGCGGCGTACGCTGCGTGCACGCCCAGGTGGGATTCCTCCAGGACTACATGGCCTTCGGCCAGGGCGGCACGCACCCCCGCCTGTCTGGGAGGAAGCGCCTCCCACAAAGCCTGGGCAAGCCTTTCCCTGTCTCGGAAAAGGTCCAAACCCTCCCGTTCCGCCACCTCCTTGACCAACTCCGGCAGAACCAGGAGGTCGGGGAAGTAAAGGCGCAGGAGGGCGAGGACCTCGCTTTTTCCCACGGCCGGCGGTCCTTCGACACAGACGTACATGGGCAAAAAGAAATGGGCGGAGGAGGACTTGAACCCCCGACATCTCCCCCGTGAAGGGAGCGCTCTACCAGCTGAGCTATCCGCCCGCAGCCTTCATTTTAGGGGCCTGAGGGAGGGGGCTCAACCCTTGAGGGAACCCGCGAGGAGCCCGCGCATGAAGTAGCGGCCCAGGAAGATGTACACCAAAAGGGTGGGCACAGCGGCAAGAAGGGCCCCAGCCATCTGCACATTCCACTCCACGATGTAGGAGCCCGCCAAGTTGTTCAAGGCCACGGTGATGGGC
>CALKFO010000039.1 GCA_938084765.1 Candidatus Bipolaricaulota bacterium
CTCATCCCCTGGCGCACCCTCACCGGCCGGCAACACTTCTACCTGGACCACCCCAACTACCTGGCCTTTGGGGAACACCTTCCCACCTACAAACCCCGGCCGGACGTCCATATGCTCCAGGAGACGGAGAGGAGCCTCAAGAAGGCTCAGGGCAAGCTCCTCAACTACATCACCCCCCACAGGAAGTGGTCCATCCACTCCACCTACTCGGAAAACCACCGCATGATGACCCTTTCCCGGGGCGGGTACCCGGTCTGGCTCAACGATAAGGATGCCGCGGAACTGGGCATTAGGGACAACGACTGGATGGAGCTTTTCAACGACAACGGGGTATTCCTGCAAAGGGCCATCGTTTCCGCCCGGATTCCCAGGGGAACGGTTTTCGTTTACCAAGCCACCGAGCGCACGGTGGGCATTCCTAAAAGCCCCTTGAGGGGCAAGCGGGCCGGCATGAACAACTCCATCACCCGTGCCCGCCTCAAGCCCGTGCTGATGTCGGGCGGCTACGCCCAGTTCACCTACGCCTTCAACTACTGGGGGCCGGTGGGGGTAAACCGGGACACCTGGGTCTTCGTGCGCAAGCTGGAGCGGCCCCCGGAGTGGTAAAGGAGGAACGCCATGAAGGTTAGAACCCACATGTCCATGCTCTTCCACTTGGACAAGTGCATCGGTTGCCACACCTGCTCCATCGCCTGCAAGAACCTCTGGACCGACCGCAAGGGCGCGGAGTACATGTGGTGGAACAATGTGGAAACCCGGCCTGGTGCCGGCTATCCCACGGGCTGGGAGGACCAGGACCGCTTCAAGGGGGGTTGGGAGTATAAGGACGGCCACCTGGACCTTCGCCTGCACTCCCGCACCCAGGGGCTTTTCCGCCTCTTCTTCAACCCCGCCTTGCCCTCCATAGACGACTACTACGATCCCTACACCTTCCGTTATAGCGACCTCTTCACCAGCCCAGAAGGGGAGGACCAGCCCACGGCGGTTCCCGTTTCCATGATCACCGGGGAGGTGATGACCCCCACCTCCGGTCCCAACTGGGACGATGACCTGGGGGGAAGCCCCCTTTATGCCCAAAACGACCCCAACCTGAAGGGTTTGGACCCCGAGGTGCGCGCCCAGCTTTCCGAGATCGAGGGGGTGGTCTTCCAGTACCTGCCCCGCATCTGCAACCACTGCCTGAACCCGGGTTGCGTGGCCGCCTGCCCCACGGGGGCCATCTACAAGCGGGCGGAGGACGGGGTGGTGCTGGTCAACGAGAACAAGTGCAAGGCCTGGCGGATGTGCGTGGCCGCCTGTCCTTACAAGAAGGTCTACTACAACTGGGCCACCGGGAAGAGCGAGAAGTGCATCCTCTGCTTCCCTCGGCTGGAAACCGGTCAGGCGCCGGCCTGCGCCCACTCCTGCGTGGGGCGGATCCGCTACATGGGGGTCCTCCTCTACGATGCCGACCGCATCCCCGAGGCGGCCATGGTGCCCGACGACCAGCTTGTGGAGTCCCAGCTTGGGATCATCCTAGACCCCTTTGACCCCGAGGTCATCGCTGCCGCCAAGGCCGAAGGGATTGACGACGGCTGGATCAAGGCTGCCCAGAACTCCCCCATCTACAAGTTCGTGAAGGTCTGGCGGCTCGCCTTCCCCTTGCACCCTGAGTACCGGACCCTGGCCATGATGTTCTACGTCCCGCCCCTTTCCCCGGTGGTGTCCACCCTGGAGAAGGCCTTGAGGGCCAGTCAGGGGAAAGAGGGGCTGGTGCGGCTGGACATTCCGGAAACCGACTTGGACTTTGAGGTCTACGAAAGCCTAGAAAGGGCCCGTATGCCGGTAAAGTACCTGGCCAACCTCTTCACCGCCGGCAACGAAAGCCTGGTCGTGCCCGCTCTTAAGAAGATGCTGGCGGTGCGCATCCTGAAAAGACAGGAGAGCCTGGAGGGGGGCGTGACGGAAAAGGCCCTGAGGGTCTTGCAGGATGCTGGGCTCACCCTCGAGGAGGCCGAAGCCATCTACCGCCTCACCACCCTGCCCACCCTGGAGGAGCGCTTCGTGCTGCCTCCTTACCACCGGGAGATGGCGGCAGAGGTGTGGAAGGACCCCCTGGCCCACAAAGGGGAGACGGGCTTCGGCTATATCCAGCCGCCTTTGAGGGGGGAGTAGGAGGAAGCCATGGGCAAGGCCACCCTTCTGGAAACCCTGGCCCTAGCCTTGGACTACCCCATGCCGGGCCGCTTGGAGGAGCTTTGGCGGTGCTGGATCGCCTGCCCCAGGGGCCAGGCCAAGCAGAAACTGGAGCGCTTTTTGCGCCAAGTGGAGGAGCTTTCCTTAGGGGAGTGGGAGGAGCTTTACACCCGCACCCTGGACCTTACCCCTACCACCGCCCCCTATGTGGGCTTTGCCGTCTATGGGGAAAGCTACCAGCGGGGGGAACTGTTGGCGGCTTTGGTGCGGGCCTACCGGGAGATCTCCTTGGACCCGGGAAGCGAGCTTCCCGACCACCTGGCCAATGTGCTTCGCTACCTGGCCCGGTGTGAAAACCCCCTTCCCGAGCTTTTGGAGATCCTGCCCAAGGCCCTTAGCGAGATGCACAAGACCCTTAAGACCCTGGATGCCAAGAACCCTTATCTCCTGGTCCTCGAGGGGGTCCAGGAGGCTTTGCAGGGGGATTTGGCGAGGAGGTGAAGGATGAACTGGAACACCCTTCTCTTTGGCGTCTTCCCCTACATCGCCCTCACCTTGGCGGTGGTGGTCACCGCCTACCGCATGGCCTATAGGCCCTTTTCCGTTTCCGCCCAGTCCAGCCAGCTTCTGGAGCAGAAGCGCCTCTTCTATGGCTCCATCGCCATGCACTGGGGGCTGGTTCTGGTGCTTCTTGGCCATTTGCTGGCCCTTCTCATCCCCAAGGGGCTTCTCCTTTGGAACGCGGTGCCCTTAAGGCTCTACCTTTTGGAGATCACCGGGCTTGGCCTAGGGCTTTGGGCCTTGGTGGGGACCTGGGTGCTTCTTACCCGCAGGCTTTCCGTGGCCCGGGTGCGGGCGGCTTCCACCTCCATGGATTACCTGGTCTTGGTGGTAATCCTCGTGTCTGCCCTTTCCGGGGTCCTCACCGCCCTTCTTTACCGCTTTGGCAGCTACTGGTTTCCCGCGGTCATGACCCCTTACCTCTGGTCCATCTTCACCCTGCAACCCAGGCCGGAACTCATCGCCGACCTTCCCTTTTGGACCCAGCTGCACGTCTTTAACTTCTGGGTCTTCCTGGCGGTCTTCCCCTTCTCCCGGTTGGTGCACATCATTACCGTTCCCCTGGGCTACGTCCTTAGGCCCTGGCAGATCGTCATCTGGGTGCGCAAGTTGGCGAGGTGACCCATGGTCCATGATCCCGACCAGCTGGAAAAGGAACGGCCCGCTCGCCTGCAGGTGCTTTGGCTCTCCACCATCGGCTTCACCGTGATGTTTGCGGTCTGGCTGATGTTTGGGGTGCTGGGAGTGCCCATCCGCAAGGAGTTTGGCCTCACGGACGTGCAGCTTTCCTGGCTCTCGGCCGTAGCCATTCTGAATGGCTCCCTGTGGCGGCTTTTCGCCGGCATCCTCACCGACCGGTATGGGGGGCGGCTGGTTTTCACCCTTATGCTCTTCTTCACCGCCATTCCCGCCTACCTGGTTTCCCGAGCGGGAAGCTACGAGGAGCTTCTCCTCTACGCCTTTCTGGTGGGCTTTGCCGGCAACTCCTTTAGCGTGGGCATCGCCTGGAACTCCGCCTGGTTCCCCAAGGACCAGCAGGGCTTCGCCTTGGGCCTCTTCGGGGCGGGAAACGTGGGGGCCAGCGTCACCAAGTTCATCGGCCCTGCCCTCATCGCCAGCGTGCCCACAGCGGGCTACCTGGGAGGCTTGATCCCCGGGGGTTGGCGCTTCATTCCCTTCCTCTATGCGGTGCTTTTGGTGCTGATGGGGTTGGTCATGTGGTTCGCCACCCCCAGGCAGGATAAGCGCCCGGGGCAGGGAAGGCCCTTCTTGGAGATGCTGGCGCCCCTTAAACACATACGGGTGTGGCGCTTCAGCCTCTATTACGTGGTGGTCTTTGGGGCCTATGTGGCCTTAAGCGCCTGGCTTCCCAAGTACTACGTGGATGTCTTTGGCTTACCCTTGCACGAAGCCGCTCTTCTTACCGCCCTTTTCATTTTCCCCGCAAGCCTCTTAAGGCCCCTTGGGGGCTACCTTTCCGACCGTTATGGGGCCCGGCGGGTCATGTACTGGACCTTTGGCATCATCGGACTGGCCTCGGGGATCCTCATGATGCCCGAGGGGCATATCGTTCTTTACACCAAGCAGGGAACAAAGGAGGTCATGCAGTTCACCATGAACGTCTGGCTCTTCACCGCTCTGGTCTTCCTGATCGGTGTGGGAATGGGGGTCGGCAAGGCGGCGGTCTACAAGCACATCCCCACCTACTTCCCCAAGGACGTGGGGGCGGTGGGGGGCCTGGTGGGGATGCTGGGGGCCTTGGGGGGCTTCTTCCTGCCGCCCCTGTTCGCCTACGCCCAGGCCTGGACGGGCCTGCCCCAGATGACCTTCTTCGTGCTTTTCCTGCTCACGGCCATCAGCTTCCTGTGGATGCACATCACCGTGCTGCAACTTCTGCAACAAGAGGCCAAGCACCTGAAGAACGAGTTTGAGCTGAAAGGAGACCGCCCATGCTGAAGACCCACAAGGGCACCTGGATTCCCGAATGGAACCCCGAGGATCCCAAGCGCTGGGATTCCGCCTTAGCCTGGCGCACCCTCTGGATCACCACCTTTAACCTCACCCTGGCCTTCATCACCTGGTTCGTGGTGAGCGCCCTGGTGGTGCGCCTGCCCAAGGTAGGCTTTGAGCTTTCCACCCTCCAGCTCTTTTGGCTTACGGCCATGCCGGGGCTTGCGGGGGGTACCTTGCGCATCATCTGGACCTTTTTGCCCCCCATCCTGGGCACCCGTCATTTGGTGACCTTTTCTACCCTCCTCCTCCTGATCCCCCTTTTGGGCTGGAGCTTCGCGGTGCAAAACCCCCAGACCCCCTACTGGATCCTTCTCCTTTTGGCCTTTTTGGCGGGGATCGGCGGGGGGAACTTTTCCGGTTTCATGCCCTCCACCAGCTACTTCTTCCCCAAGCGGCTCCAGGGGACGGCCCT
>CALKFO010000040.1 GCA_938084765.1 Candidatus Bipolaricaulota bacterium
CTCCGGCTCCGCAGGCCGGCACTCTATCCGCTGAGCTACGGGCGCTGGCGGAGGGACGGGGACTCGAACCCCGAAGGCCAAAAGGCCCTACCGGTTTTCGAGACCGGCTCCTTGCCGTTCGGACATCCCTCCCGGCTCAACGATTATGCGGGCCATCCTTCCCAGGGTCAACGGTGCTCACCACGAGGATCCCCGCAAGCACAAGCAAGGCGCCTGCGATCTGAAGGGGGCTCAGCGTCTCCTTCAGCAACGCCCAGCCGAAGAAGGCGGCGAACACGGGCTCCATGGCCAGGATGACCGCGGTTTTGGTGGCGCTGGTACGGCTCTCCGCCCAGGCCAACACGTAATAGGCCACGGCGGAGGCAAGGACCCCGGTGATCCCCAACGCCAGCCACACCCGAGAGGAAAAGGTCCAAACCACTTCCCTTGCGGCAACCGCTCCCACCAGGGACAGCCCGGCCACCACAAGGAGCTGCAAGGGAAGAAGGGGCCCGATGGGCCCGGCCTTGGCATAACGGGCCAAAAGGGCAATGTAAACCGCAAAGGACACGGCACAAATCAGGGTGAGAACGTCGCCCAAAAGGCTACCCCCAAGATCCCCTCCTCCTCCCAGGGTCAACAACACCACCCCGAGCGTGGCCAGCGTGACCCCCAGCGCCACGCGTTTGGAAATCCTCTCCCCTAGAAAATGGGCGATCACCGGGACGAGAACCACCGAAAGCCCGGTGATAAGGCCTGACTTTTGGGCCGTGGTGTAGCGGAGGCCCCAGGTCTGGAAAAAATAGCCCCCAAACAGGAAAAGCCCCAGAAGAAGGGCTTCCCGCCGGGGGATGGTTCGGCCGCGCAGGAGGGGAAACGTGCACAAGAAGGCCAGGAAAAACCGCAGGGCCAAGAACCAAAATGGGCCGATCTCGCCCACGGCCTCCTTCACGGGCACAAACGTCCAACCCCAGACCGCGGTGACAAGGACAAGCGCAAGGGTGGCCATCAGGCAACGATGAAGTGGATCACGTCGCCGTCTTGCACCGCGTAGTCTCGGCCGGCCCGCATGACCTTCCCCGCCTCCCGCAGGGCCTTTTCAGAACGGTAGTGCTCCAGGTCCTCCAGCTTCATGATCTCCGCCAGGACGAACCGATCACGGAAGTCCGTGTGGATCACGGCGCCGGCTTCGGGGGCTTTCGTGCCCGCGGGAACGGTCCAGGCCCGCACCTCCGGGCCCACAAACGTATAGAACGTGACCACGGAAAGAAGCCGGTAGGCCTCGCGCACCAGCCGCTCCACGGCCAGCCCCTCCAGCCCGTACTCCTTGAGGAAAGCCCGGCGTTCCTCCTCGGGGAGCTCGGAGAGCTCCATCTCCAGCCGACCGCGGATCACCACCCAACCGGCACCCCGCGCCCGCGCCAGCTCCGCCACCTTTTGGGAATGCTCGTTTTCCCCGGCGTCGCCCACATTGGCCACGAACAACACAGGCTTTAGAGTGAGCGGAGCAATGCCTTTGAGCTTTTCTTTTTCCTCAGGAGCGAGGGGGACGGCGCGGATGGGGACACCCCGCTTGAGACCCGCAATGAGCCTCTCCAACAAAGCCAGCTCCTCTTTCGCCTCTTTGTCGCCGATCCGCGCGGTCTTGCTCACCCTCTCCCTTCGGCCCTCCAGGGTCTCCAAGTCCTTGAGGAGGAGCTCGGTTTCCACGACCTCGATATCCCGGGCCACGTCGATTTCGCCCATGGGGTGGGCGATGTCCGGGTCCTCAAAGCAGCGCACCACGTGAAGGATGGCCTCTACGTTGCGGATGTCCGCGAGGAACTGGTTTCCCAAACCTTCCCCCCGGGAGGCGCCCTCCACAAGCCCGGCGATGTCCACCACCTCGATGGTGGTGGGGACCTTTTTCTTCTCGGGGAAAAGGGCGTGGAGGCGGTCCAAGCGGGGATCGGGCACGGGAGTGACCCCCTTTTGGGCCTGCAAGGTGGAGAAGGGGTAGGGCTCGACCTTCGCGCCGGCCGCGGTGAGGGCATTGAAGATCGTGGACTTCCCGGCGTTGGGAAGGCCCACGAGGCCGAAGGTCCGGCTCACCGCAGGACCTCCTTCACGAGCGTGGCCACCCCCGCCGGGGTGCGGGCCACCGGCACGCCCAGCTTCTCCAGACGCTGGGCCTTGGCCTGGGCCGTGTCCTCGCCGCCGGTCACGATGGCGCCGGCATGGCCCATGCGTTTCCCCGGCGGCGCGGAAAACCCCGCAATGTACGCAACAAGGGGCTTTGTCATGTGGGCTTTGGCGTACTCCGCAGCCTCCTCCTCCGCAGCCCCGCCGATCTCGCCCACCATCACCACCACCTCCGTCTCCGGGTCCTCCTCAAACAGGGGAAGAAGCTCCACAAACGTGGTGCCCACGATGGGGTCCCCGCCGATCCCCACCACCGTGGATTGGCCCAACCCCTGCGCGGAAAGGTGCGCAGCGATCTCGTAGGTGAGGGTACCCGAGCGGGAAACCATCCCCACCGGACCGGGCATGAACGGCCCATGGGGGATGACCCCGAGCTTTGCCTTCCCGGGAGAGATGAGACCGGGGCAGTTGGGGCCGATCAGGCGCACGGGATAAGCGCGCAAAAGGTGATAGGTGCGGAGCATGGCGTGGAGGGGTATGCCCTCGGTGATGCACACGATGAGGGGGATGCCGGCGTCGGCGGCCTCGAGGATGGCCTCCGGTGCAAACGCCGCCGGGACGAAGATCACGGAGGCGTCAATCGTGTGGTGTTGGCAGGCTTCGGCCACGGTATCGTACACCGGTATACCATCTAAGTTTTGTCCGCCTTTGCCGGGGGTAACCCCGGCCACGACCTTGGTCCCGTAAGCCACCATCTGCCGGGTGTGGAAGGAGCCCTCCGTCCCGGTGATGCCCTGCACCAAAACCCTTGTGTGCTCGTGAAGGAGGATGGCCACGAGGCAAGGATAGACCCTACGGCCCCACCCCGGCAAGGCCGCCCTTGACAGAAACCTTTTCCGGCCTAGAATAGCTTTCGCCGCAACTTAGCGGCAAGGAGGTGGGAGGCGGAAAAACACTGTCGAGCTTGGTCCCACAAACAAACATCCTGAAAAAGAGGAGGTAGATGTATGTGGCGTAAGCTTTGGTTGGCAGCGGCAATTGGTCTGTTAGGCATTTGGGGTTGGGCCCAGATTCCGAACCCCGACACGATGATCGTGGCCACCATTGGTGACCTGGAAACCCTGGATCCGGCTTGGGCCTACGACACCGCAAGCGCCACAGCGATCTTCAACATCTATGAGACCCTCATCTTCTACGAGGGCGAGTACGTGGACCGGTTTGTGCCCATGCTGGCCACGTCCTGGGAGATCTCCGAGGATGGCCTGGTCTACACCTTCACCATCCGGAAGGGCGTGAAGTTCCACGAGGGCGGTGACCTCACCCCTGAAGATGTGGTCTACTCCCTGCAGCGCGCCCTGATCCAGGACCGCGCCGGCGGACCGATCTGGATGCTTCTGGAGCCCATCTTCGGCGTCCACAGCATCGAGGAACTCGCGGAGAAGCTTGGGAGCGACGAGGCCGTGTATGAGGCCCTCCAGAAGGCCGTACGGGCTGAGGGGGACAAGGTCATCATCACCTTGGACCGCGCCTATGCACCGTTCATCCAGATCCTGGCAGGAAGCTGGGCGTCCATTGTGGACAAGGAGTGGGTGATCGAGCAGGGCGGCTGGGACGGCTCGGCCAACTGGCGGAAGTGGCACGATCCGGCAGCAGAGGAGTCCGAGCTCTTCAACAAGGCCAACGGGACTGGGCCGTTCAAGCTCGAGGCGTGGGTGCCCGGTGAGTACATCAGCTTTGTCCGCAACGAGAACTACTGGCGTGAGCCGGCGAAACTGGCCCGGGCGGTGATCAAGGTCGTGCCGGAGTGGGGCACCCGGCTTGCCATGTTCCAGGCTGGCGACGCTGACATCATCGCTGTTCCTCGCATGTACGTGGCGCAGATGGATGAGCTCGTGGCCCAGGGCAAGGCCCGCATGATGGGCCCCTTCCCCGCGAGCATCTGCCAGTCCGGGTTTTTCAACTTCTACGTCACCGAAGGGAGCCCGTTCATGCCGCTTTTGGGCGGTGAGCCCAAGCCTGATCTCCTTTCCGACATCCACCTCCGCCGGGCCATCAATTACGTTATAGACATCGAAACCTACATCACGGAGGCCTGGCTTGGGGAGGCCTGGCAGGTCCCGGGCGTGATCCCTAAAGGCCGCCTTGGTTACTCCCCAGAGCTGCCCGTTTATGGCTTCGACATGGAGAAGGCCGAGGAAGAGCTGCGCCTGGCCTGGGGTGGTGAGCTTTGGAAGAAAGGCTTCCGCCTCACCATTGCCTACAACCAAGGGAACTTGATGCGGAAATTCGTGGCGGAGATGATCGAGCGGGCCATCGAGTCCTTCAACGCCAAGCGCATGGCCGAAGGCCTGCGCGGCATGTTCGTGGTCGAAGTGCAGGACCTGCCTTGGCCCACCTACCTCAAGTACATGGATGCCAAGCAGCTGGCGATGTTCTTCATCGGATGGCTCGAGGACTTTGCGCACCCTGACAACTGGGTGAAACCCTACATGCACAGTTCCGGTGCTTTCGCCATGAATCAGAACTTCCACGTGGTGAAGAA
The DNA here is from genome assembly GCA_938084765.1 of Candidatus Bipolaricaulota bacterium. Classification (GTDB taxonomy): domain Bacteria; phylum Bipolaricaulota; class Bipolaricaulia; order Bipolaricaulales; family Bipolaricaulaceae; genus DTER01. Next base: position 4,643 of record CALKFO010000040.1, read on the forward strand.
CGTGGAGTTCACCCCGATGTACGCCACGTGGCTCCCGACCAAGACCTATGACAACCTCCAGACACTCTTTGACGAGCTCATCGAAATGGCCTCTCGCGAGAGGGATGTCGTTAACGCTGAGCTCCTGTACAAGGAGCTGAACCGGCTTGCTTATGAGTACGCCATTAACGCGGCTCATATCCAGCTCCTTGTTCGCCACTACGAGCAGGTGTGGGTGCGCGGCTGGTACTACAACCCTGCCTACCCGGGCGAGTACTTCTACGTGCTGTGGAAGGAAGGCTGAACATCCTTGCGCAAAAGGAGGGGGCCGGGCTTCGCTCGGCCCCCTTGCTTTTTCTTAGGTTTTCCAGTATAAGAGTCCCGGCACGATGACGGCGTACATCATCCGGCGCCTTCTTTTGTTGCCCATCACGCTGTTCGGTGTGACCCTTTTCGTGTTCGGCGTGTACTCTTTCCTCGATCCAGCCATGAAGGCTGCCCTCTACGTCCGGGATATCCCCAAAACCGCGGATGCGTTGCAGCGCATCATCCATAAATACGGGCTGGATGACCCCTTCCACGTCCAGTATTGGCGGTGGTTGAACCAAGTGTTCCGGGGCAACCTGGGCTGGTCGAAA
>CALKFO010000041.1 GCA_938084765.1 Candidatus Bipolaricaulota bacterium
CACGGAGACCCCGCGCCGCAGATGGGCCATCCCCCCTACCAAAGCGGAGAGGTACACGGCCTCCAGGTCCAAAGCGCGATCCAACTTCCACCAAAGTTGCTCCAGGATCTGGCCAAAGCTTTTGGGGGAAAAGGCTTTAAGAAAGATCCCCCGGGCCAACGAGGAATAGAGGTGGGCATGGGCATTGACCAGGGCGGGGGTGAGCAACTTTCCCTGGGCGTCGATCCGCGTGGCCCCCGAAACCGCGGGCGCCAGGCCCTCGCCCACCTGGCTGATGCGCCCCCCTTCCACGAGGACGTAGGCCTTCTCCAAAAAGGTCCCAAAGAAATCGGCCACCCGCGCGTTCTCAATGACGACCGCTCCCAAGGTCCACCTCCGGTAAAGAAAAGGGGGCCTGCGCGGGCAGGCCCCCTTGCTCCTCGGCACGGGTCACGGCTCGCCCGGCCACGGCCCCACGATGCCGGCCGCCGCCCACTCCATGGTGATGAGGGCGTCGTAGCTCATCCACATCCCCTCAGGAACACGGAGGTTGCCCTTGCGGTCGTACACCGGCCCCTGGAACGGATCAAAGGTGATGCCCGGGTCGGCCATCTGGTTGAGGCGGATGTACACCAAGTCGTACACGGAGATCTTCCCGAAGGTGGGGTGGTTGATCACGTAGTTCTTCAACGCTGCTTCGTACTTGGGGTTGATGAGCATGCCGGGCTTGGCCCCCACTTCCACTGCGCCCTGAGCCAGGAGCCACCAGTAGTCCACATGGGCCAGGTTCTTCGTGGTGTAGACCCCCTTGTAAATCTTGAGGAGGAAATCCTCGTAGATTTTGTCCCAGTGCACGATCTGACCGGAGACCACGTAATCGGGGGCGAAGTCATACATGGGGGAGTAATGGCCGAAGGAGGGGAGGCGCTTCTCCGCGGCCACCTGGACCACGGTGGGCGAGTCCTCGGTGAAGGCAAAGACGTCGCATCCCTCGGCGATGAGGGCCTCCGTGGCCTCCTTGGCCGCGGCGGGGTTGTACCACTCGTAGATCCAGCGCACGTGCACCTCGGCCTTGGGGTTGACCTCGCGCACGCCGATGGTGAAGGCGCTGATGTGCCGCTTCAATTCCGGAATGGGGAAGGCCGCCACATATCCGATCTTTCCCGTCTTGGTGAGGGCACCGGCCATGAGACCGTTCAGGTAGTAGACCTGATAGAAATCAGCCATGTACGTGGCCATGTTGTCCCAGCGCTTGAAGCCCGAGCAGTGGGCGAAGATCACGTCCGGATAGCGCTGGGCTGCAGCCAAGGTCCCGTCCATGAACCCGAAGCTTGTGGTGAAGATGACGTTGCAGCCCTGCCTAACCAAGAGATCGATGTAGGTCTCCACTTCCCCTTCAGGAACGGATTCCACGTAAACCGTCTCCAGCCAATCGTATTTTTCGTCCACGATGCGGCGGGCCACATCGTGGGCATGGGTCCAGCCGTAGTCGCCGATGGGCCCCACGTAGATGAACCCGGCCTTGATCTTCGTGGCCGCCAAGGCCAGGGACCCCAACACCGCCACCGCCAACACCGCTACAAGAACACGCTTCATGCTTCACCCCTCCTTTCCTTTTCTCCTGCTTTCCCGTCCCAAGGCCCTTCGCTGCGCCAACAACCGGCGTTTCCCCTCGGCTCTCACCTCCCTTCAGCGCTCACCGCGCACGTAGGGTACACCCAAAGCAGCGGGGGCGCGTCGGCGCCACCGAGCACGGCCAAAGCCGCTTGCCGCTAACACCACCACGGCGAAAAAGTAGGGCATGAGCTTGAGAAGCTCCGGGGCAAGGAAAGCCTGCAAACGGTAGGAGAGGTGGTACAGGGCGCCAAAGAAGAAGGCGCCCCAGATGGCTTGCAAGGGATCCCAGGCAGCGAAGATGGTGAGGGCAATGACGATCCAGCCCATGCCCGCCGTCATGCCCTCCGTCCAGGCCGGCCGATAAGCCACGGAGAGATAGCCTCCGCCCACGCCGGCCAGAAGCCCTCCGAACACCACGCAAAGGTAACGCACCAAGGTCACGTTGATCCCCAGTGCATCCGCGGTGGCCGGGTTTTCTCCCACGGAGCGGATGGCCACCCCCCAGCGGGTGCGGAAAAGCAAAATCCAAAGAAGGACGGCAAGAACGAGACCGATATAGGTGAGGACGGTTTGGTCTTGAAAAAGCATGGGGCCGAGCACGGGTATACGGGAAAGGCCGGGAACGGTGAGGTAGGGGAGGGTGGAGGAAAGGGGTTTCCCTTCCCACCCGCGGCCGAGCAGGCCGGCCAAGCCCAGCCCAAACATGGAGAGCGCCAACCCCGCCACGTATTGGTTGGCCCGAAGGGTCACGGTGAGGAAGGCGTGCACCAAAGCGGCCACACCGCCCACCATGGCCGCACAGAAAAGCCCAAGGCCAGGGCTTCCCACACTTTGCGTCACCGCAAAGGCCATGAACGCTCCGAGGATCATCATCCCTTCCACGCCCAGGTTCACCACGCCCGCCCGCTCCGCGTAGATCTCGCCCAGGGTCCCCCAAAGGAGCGGAACCCCGAAGGCCAGGGCCCGGCTCACCGTGCTGATGACCCAGCTTGTCCAATCCATGCCTTCTCCCTTTTGCTCAAACGCACCCGCCAAAACATGAGGATGTCAAAGCTGATGAGGCAAAAGAGGATGAGGCCGTTGAAGACCCCGGTGATCTGGAAGGGAAGGTTGAGGGCGGTTTTCATGTAGTCCCCGGCGGCAAAGATGAGGCCGAAAAGGAGGGCGGTGAAGATGGCGGCCAGGGGGCTCCCGCGGGCCAGCCAGGCCACGATGATCGCCGTGTACCCGTACCCCATGGAGATGTGGGCCGGGCTGCGCAGCCGCCAGTGGATGCCGGCCACCTCGCCCACCCCGGCCAGGCCCGCCAATCCCCCGGAGAGGAGCATCACCAGGGCGAACACGGCGGTGAAGTTGATGCCCGCATAGCGCGCGGCCTCCGTGCTCTGCCCCACCACGCGCACCTCGTAGCCGAAGCGGGTGCGGGCCAAGAGCACGGCCGCCACCAGGGCCGCCCCGATCCCCAACGCCAGGGTAAGCCAGTGCACCCGGGTCTGGGGAAGGTAGGAGAGGCGGGCCGACATGGGGAAGGCGTCAGTATAGGCAAAGCCGCGCATGGTGGGCCCCTTCCAGGGCCCATGGACCAGCCACTCCACGATGTAGATCATGATGTAGTTCAGCATGAGGGTGGAGATGACGTCGTTCACAGCGAATTTGACGCGCAACAGGGCGGGGAGCACCGCCCAGATCCCGCCGGCCAGGAAACCCGAAAGGAACATGAGGGGAAGGCGCCAGACCTCCGGAACGGGCAGGAAGAGGGCCACCCCGGTGGCGGCCACCGCTCCGGCCAGGAGCTGGCCCTCCGCCCCGATGTTCCAGAACTGGGCCTTGAAGGCGAGGGTCAGGCCGACCCCGCAGAGGATGAGGGGAATCGCTCGGCGTAAGACCTCCGAAAAACTGGGCCAGCTGCCGAACACTCCCCGGCCGATCTGGACATACGCTTGCCAGGGGTTCCGGCCATACCCATAGAACACCACGGAGGCCAAAAGGAGGGCGAGGATCACCGCTCCCAACGAGACCCCAAGCACAGCGGCGCGGGAGGGCGCCAGGCGCGGCTCTAAAACGAACGGCCCCAACCGCTTCATGTTCCCTCGCCTCGCACCGAGACCGGGCGTCGCTCGCCCGCCATCATGAGCCCGATCTCCTCCAAGGTGGCCTCGCCCGCCGCCACGATCCCCATGATCTCGCCGCGAAACATCACGGCGATGCGGTCCGCAAGCTCCATGATCTCCTCAAGATCTTCGGAAACCAAAAGCACGGCAGCGCCCTCCTCCCGCTGGCGCAAAAGAAGCTGGCGTATCTGCTCGGTAGCGCCCACGTCCAGGCCGTACGTGGGATGAGCAGCAATGACCACCACGGGCTTTCCCGAGAGCTCCCGGGCCAGGATCAGCCGCTGGATGTTCCCGCCCGACAGAAGCTTGGCCGGGGTACGGAGACTGGGGGTCATGATCCCGTATTCCTCGACAGCCTTTTGGGCGAAGGCGCGAATGGCCCAGGTTTGCAGAAATCCCCCCCAACAGAAAGGCTCCCGATGATGGCGCTTCAGGATCAGATTCTCCTCCACAGAAAGGCCAGGGACGATCCCCATGCGAATCCGTTCCTCGGGAACGTGGGCGCAACCCAGGTCGGAGAGGAGGCGCGGCGAGCGGTTGGTGACGTCCCGGCCCAGGAGCAAGATCTTGCCCCGCTCGGCAGGTCGAAGCCCCGTGAGCACCTCCACCAGCTCGCGCTGTCCGTTTCCGGCGATCCCAGCGATGCCGAGGATCTCGCCCCGACACACCCCGAAGGAGACCCCTTTCAAGGCCCAAAGGCCGCGGTCATCGCGGACATAGAGGTCCCGCACGCTCAGGGCCTCCTCACCCGGCTGGCACACGGTTTTCGTGAAGCGGAACACCACCTCCCGGCCCACCATCATCCGGGCGAGCTCGGCCTTGTTCGTGTCCTGGGCCAGCACCGTCCCCACCACCTTGCCCCGGCGCATCACGGTGATGCGATCAGCTACCGCCAGAACCTCGTCGAGCTTGTGGGAGATGAAGATGATCCCGTGTCCTTCGGCCTTCATGCGCGCCAGCACCTTGAACAGTTCCTGGGCCTCTTGGGGGGTGAGGACGCTCGTGGGCTCATCGAGGATGAGGACCTCGGCGCCGCGGATGAGGGCCTTGAGGATCTCCACCCGCTGTTGTTCGCCGGCGGAAAGCTCCCAAACGCGGCGCTCCGGGTCCACAGGGAGTCCGTAGCGTTGGGAGAGCTCACGGAGTTTTTGGGCCACGGCCCGGGCCGGCGCCCAAAACGGCATCCCCGCCAGGCCCAAGGCCACGTTCTCCGCCACCGTATGGGGGAGGACGAGCTTGAAATGCTGGTGCACCATACCGATGCCCAGGCGGATGGCATCGCGGGGGGAGCGGATGTCCACGCGTTCGCCCTTCACCCAGATCTCGCCGGAATCCGGCCGATACAGGCCATAAAGGATGTTCATGAGGGTGGTTTTCCCAGCGCCGTTCTCCCCGAGGAGGGCATGGACTTCGCCGGGACGGAGCTCGAAGGTCACATGGTCATTGGCCACCACACCGGGGAAGCGTTTGGTGATGTCCTTGAGCAAAACGAGGGCGGGCCGCGGGGAGTCGGAGGGTTGGCCAAGGAAGCGGCCCACCATGGTGCTCCAGTATAACGTGGGGGAAGGTAGACGGTCAAGTTGTCTTACAACTTGGAGGGAGGCTATAATCGCCTAAGGAGGAACGGTGCGGCTACGAGGGGTGAAGCGTTACCACTGGGCGCGGGATGTAGACGAGGCTCTGTCCCTCCTTTCCGCCTATCAGGGAAAGGGCGCGATCCTCGCCGGCGGCGTGGACCTGGCCCGCTCCCCCCGCACAGATATCGAAGGGCTCATCGACATCACGGGGACGGAGCTTTCTTACCTGCGGGCGGACTCCGCAGGCCTGCGGATCGGCGCCACCACCACCCTTTCCGCGATCCTGGACCACCCCCAGGCCCGGGAATACGGGGGAGGGGTCCTGATCCAAACCCTGCGGACTGTGGCCTATCCGGCCCTGCGGAACATGGCCACCCTGGGCGGAGCGGTGGTTTCCGCCCACCCTTGGGCAGACATCCCCACCTTGCTGGTGGCCCTGGGCGCTGAGGTCACCTACCAGAGCCCGGAGGGCGAAAAGAGGCTCCCCCTGGAAAACCTCTACCAAACCGATTTTCGCCGCGTGTTCCGGGAGGGGGTCCTGGTGGAGGTGCGCCTCCCCCCCTGGGAAGGGGCGTTCGCGTTCGCCAAGATCACGCGGAACGCCGGGGACATCGCCCTTCTCAACGTCTGCGCTGGCCTGGGATTGAGGGAGGGGCGAATCGCCTGGGCCCGGGTGGCGGTGGGCGCCCGACCCGCGCGGGGTGAGCGGCTGACCTGGCTGGAAGCGGGCCTTGTGGGGGAGCCCCCCACGGAACGCTTGTGGGAACAGGTGGCGCAGGAGGTGCGCGCGCGCCTCGAGGTGGGGGAGGATCGGCGGGCCTCGGCCGGATGGCGGCGGGAGGTGGCCGGGGTTCTGGTCCGCCGTGCCCTGGCTCAGGCAGCAGGAAAGGCGGCCTTATGAAGGTTTATTTTGAGCTCAACGGCAAAGCGCAGTACGTGGACGTGGAGCCCGGGGAATCCCTGCTTTCCCTCCTCCGTCGGTTGGGGATGAAATCTGTAAAAGAGGGTTGCGGCACGGGGGAGTGCGGCACATGCACGGTGCTGCTCGAGGGAAAGCCCGTGCGCTCGTGCCTCACCTTCGCCCCCAAAGTGCAGGGCAAACGCGTCACCACCCTGGAGGGCCTGGGTACCCTGGAGGATCCCCACCCGCTTCAGCGGGCGTTCGTGGAGGCTGGAGCAGTGCAATGCGGCTATTGCACTCCGGGCATGATCCTCACCGCTTACGCCCTGCTGGAGACCAACCCGGAGCCCACGCCTTACGAGGTGCGGGAGTACTTGGTGGGGAACCTTTGCCGCTGCACGGGGTACCGCAAGATCGTGGACGCGGTCCTTTTGGCCGCGGAGTGGAAAAGGGAGGGGCGATGGCGGTAGTCCGTAGCCGCACGAAAGAGGTGGTGGGGCAAAACGTCCTCAAGGTGGATGGCCTCCCCTTGGCCACCGGCCAGCCCAAGTACACCATGGACATGGATCTGCCCGGCGCCCTCATCGGAAAGATCTTGTACTCCCCTCACGCCCATGCGGAGATCCTCGCCATCGACACCAGCGAGGCCGAGAGGGTCCCGGGTGTGGTCTGCATTTTGCATCATGGCAACGTGCCCCGGGTGCCCTACACCACGGCAGGCCAGGGCTGGCCCGAGCCCTCGCCCTACGATACGGTGCTTTTCGACAAGAAGGTGCGCTATGTGGGCGACCGGGTGGCGGCCGTGGCCGCGGAAACGGAGGAGGCCGCCCTGGAGGCCCTCCGGAAAATCCGGGTGGAATACAAGATCCTTCCGGCGGTGTTCTCCATCGACGAGGCCCTCGCTCCGGGAGCCCCCGTCATCCATGACGAGCCCGATGCCCAAGGAATCTATGACCCCCAGCGCAACATCGCCGCGGCTGTGGACATCGTCATCGGCGATCTGGATCGCGGGTTTGCCGAGTCGGACGTGGTGGTGGAGGAGACCTGCGAGATCCCCTACTCCCAGCACTGCGCCCTGGAGCCCCATGCGGTGTGGGCGTACTTCGACGAGGACGGACGGCTTGTGATCCGCACCTCCACGCAAGTTCCGTTCCATGTGCGCCGGATCGTGTCCCGGGTTTTGGGGATCCCCATGGCGCGCATTCGGGTGGTGAAGCCCAGGATCGGCGGGGGTTTTGGCTCCAAGCAGGAGGTGATCCTGGAGCCGGTGGCCGCGGCGTTGGCCCTGCGCACCGGCCGCCCGGTGAAGATGGTCCTCACCCGCGAGGAGGTCTTGGTCTCCTCGCGCACGCAGCACCCCTACCGGGTGCGGGTGAAGCTGGGAGCCCGGCGGGATGGTGTGCTTCATGCCATCGAGATGGAGGCCTTGGCCAACACCGGCGCCTACGGAACCCATGCGGGAACCGTCCTCTACAACGTGGGCTCCAAGTCCCTGCCCCTCTACAACAAGGCCCGACACGTCCGCTTCCATGGGAAGGCGGTGTACACCAACCTTCCCATCGCCGGCGCCTACCGGGGTTACGGCGCCACCCAGGGCTTTTTCGCCCTGGAGGTGGCCATGGACGAGCTCGCGGAGAAGCTAGGCCTGGACCCCCTGGAGCTTCGCCTCAAAAACCACATCCGCGAGGGCGAAACCTCCCCGATCTTTGAGAGGCTAGGAGAAGGGCGGGAAGGGAAGGCCCAGATCGTGCGCTCCTGCAAGCTGGCCGAGGCCCTACGCATCGGGGCAGAACGCATAGGTTGGCAGGAGAAGAGGCGGACTCCCCGGCGGGAGGGCTCTTGGGCTTACGGGGTGGGCCTGGCCTGCGCCATGCAGGGCTCAGGCATCACCGGCATCGACATGGCCGCCGCCACCATCCTCATGAACGAGGATGGTTCCTTCCGGCTTCTGGTGGGAGCCACGGACTTGGGCACAGGTTCGGACACAGTTTTGGCACAAATTGCCGCCGAGGCTTTGGGGGTGCCGGTGGAGAAGATCGTCGTCTATTCCTCCGACACGGACTTCACCCCCTTCGACAAGGGGGCATACGCCTCCAGCACCACCTATGTTTCCGGAAACGCGGTGCTGCGGGCGGCGGAAGAGGTGAAGCGTCAGATCCTGGCCGTGGCCTCCGAAATCCTCGAGGAACCCGTGGAAGAGCTCGTTTTGGCCCAGGAAAAGGTGGTGAGCCTGCGCACAGGAAAGGCCGTGTCGTTGGAGGAGATCGGCCTGCGGGCTATGTACGTGGCCAACCAACAGCATATCGCGGCCACCGCGTCCTTCGCCTGCCCGGAGTCGCCACCGCCCTTCGCCGCCTTCTTCTGTGAGGTGGCCGTGGACACGGAGACCGGCGTGGTGAAGGTGGAACGGTTCGTGGTCGCGGCAGACTGTGGCCAACCGATCCATCCCAAACTGGCGGAAGGACAGCTTGAGGGCGCTGTGGCTCAGGGGATCGGCATGGCGCTCTACGAGGAGATGCTGTTTTCCGAGCGCGGAAGCTGTGTGAACCGCAGCTTCTTTGACTATCGCATCCCCACCGCTTTGGATTTGCCGGAGATCGAGACCATTTTGGTCCCTTCCGAAGAACCCACCGGTCCGTTTGGCGCGAAGTCCATCGCCGAGATCGGGATCAATGGTCCGCTTCCTGCGATTTCCAATGCCATCTATCATGCGGTAGGGGTGCGGCTCACCCGCGCGCCGTTCACGCCGGAGCGGGTGCTCGCTGCCTTGCGCGCGAAAGAAAGGAGGTGAAAGCCGGCAAACCAGGGGCAAAAGAGGGTTCACCCACGGCCAATTCTTGGGAGGTGATGGGGATGAAGCGCGGGCGAATGGTGGGTGTGATCTTGGTGATCGTCGGGTGTTTGGGCCTGGCCCAAATACCGGTGAAGTTCACTTTGGACTGGGCCTATCAAGGACCGCAGGCTCCGTTCCTCGTGGCGTTGTACAAAGGCTACTTTGCGGAAGAGGGTTTGGACGTGACCATCGATCGGGGTTATGGCTCTGCGGACGCGGTGACGAAGATCGCCACCGGCGTTTATGATATCGGCTTTGCGGACATCAACTCCATGATCGAGTTCAACGTCCGGAATCCGGAGCGCGCCCTCATTGCGGTGGCCATTGTTTACGACTTTGCCCCGTTTTCCATCGTCACCCTGCGGGGGCGGGGGATCGAAAAGCCTCAGGACCTGGTGGGGCGCACCTTGGGCGCGCCGGCGGGCGATGCTTCCCGGCGGCTCTTCCCGGTGTTCGCCAAAGTTACAGGGTTCGACCCCACCGCGGTGAACTGGGTCACCATGGAGGCCGCCCTGCGGGAAAGGCTGTTGGTCCTGGGGCAAGTGGACGCCATCAGCGCCCATTTCTTCACGGCCGTGATCAACCTGAAGGCCATGGGCGTGCAGGAAGAGGACATCGTGGTCCTCCTTTACGCCGAGCACGGCCTTGACCTCTATGGGAACGCCGTGATGTGCTCCCCAAAGCTTTTGGAGGAGAGGCCGGAGGTGGTGCGGGCCTTCCTGCGGGCCCTCACCCGGGCTTGGCATGACACCCTTGCTGACCCCGAGGGCGCGGTGGTTTACGTAAAGCAGCGCGACCCCCTCATCGACCCCGCGGTGGAGGTGGAACGGCTGCGTTTGGCCATCCAAGTGTGCATGCTCACCCCCGATGTGCTGGAGCGGGGCTTTGGTGATGTCCGATCGGAGCGGCTCATCCGAGCGATCGCCCTTGTTGCGGAAGGGTTTGGTCTGCCCTACGCACCCAAAGCGGAAGAGGTCTTCACCGGGGAGTTCTTACCCCCGCTGGCTGAACGCCTGCCCAAACGCTGACCAG
>CALKFO010000042.1 GCA_938084765.1 Candidatus Bipolaricaulota bacterium
CCCCCTTCCAAAGCCCACGTCCAACACCCTGGTCCCGCCCTCGCGGCGCAGGCGCTCCACAAGCCAGGCCCAGTCCTGGTCTTCCAGGGAGCGCTCGGGCACGCTCAGGGAGAGGATGCGCTCCCACACCTGTGCCTGCTCGTGCAGGTCACTCCTCATGCGCGAAGAGGGGCACCGGGCAAGGCTCCAGGCACCCCGAGTCGCGCTCGGAAAGCTCGCTGCACCCATACGAGTTGCAGGCGCGCACCGCGTAGGTGTAGCGTAGGCCGACGCGGACGTTGCGGTCCTCGTAGAAATTGGTCTTCAGGTTACTGGCCACAACGCATAGACCGCGGCAGCCAGGATCAGGGCTGGGCTCGCGGTAAAGCTGGTATACGTTGGCGCCAGGAACGGGTTCCCATTCTATTCGGATTATGTCGGGGTAAGTGCCGTCGCTGGCCTGCACGCCCAAGGGCTTGGGGGGTCGGCCGGCGTACCCCCGCACCGGGCCGGACCAGGGGCCGCAGCCCGCGGCATTGCACGCCCGCACTCGATACCAAAACCACTTCCCCTCGTTTTCCCTCCCCACCCGGTCCTGGAAAGACGGCGTGGCTGAGGTCCCCACCGGCGCGTAAGGGCCGGTCTCCGTGGCGGCACGTTGGACCTCGTAGAAGGTCGCCCCTTCCACCCCGCGCCATGTCAGATAGATGGAGTCCCGGGACGTCCCGAAGGAGGCGGTCAATTCTGCAGGGGGCTGGGTTGGAGGCAGCACCGGGACCTGCTCCCAAAGCGCGCATCCTCCGAGGACCGCGCCCAAGGCCAATATCCATACGATCGTCCATCCCCTTTTCATCGCTTCCCCCTGCCGCGATGGTAGCGCCCTCAGACGGGCCTGAGCTAGGGGGTGCGCAGGCCAGCCCTCCTGCGGGGTTTACGCCCGCAGAAATTCGGGAAGGGAGAGGGAAAGCTTTTGGAGTTCCCCAAGGAGCTCGGCCTCGGTGAGGCCCAACGCGAGGAGGACCTGGTTTTGCAGGGTGCGCACGAACGGCTCGGCCTGGGCGATTTTTTCCTGGAACTGGGGGTAACGTTGCCGCAGGGCCGCAAGGCGCGCCTCCAGGCCCACCACCTGGGCGCCCTCCACCCATTTGTCCGCGAGGAACACGAGCTTTTCCGGCCAGGATTGGGGGAGGCGGCCGGGCTGGAGCACGTGGGCTTGGGCGATGAGGCCGAGCTCAGGGAAACCGCGGCTAGCCAGGATCTCCGCCGCGCGGGGGCCATGCTCTCCCTCGTCGTTTAGGGACGCGATTTTGTCCAGATCGTGGAGGAGGCCGCCCCGATGGACCAAAAGGGGGTCCACGTCCACTCCGCGGGCCCGCAGCCGCTCCGCCAGGAAGTGGGCCACCGCAGCCACCGCCGCGGAGTGCTCCACCACGTGCGGGGGAACCCCCTGCTCCCGTAAAAGCCGGAGGCACTCCCCCAGGTCGGGCCAGGGGAACTCCCAGGCTTCCGTGAGTTCCCCGGGATCCCGGAGCTCCCGGTCGTGGAGGGGGTGGGGCTCGGGGCAGAAGGCGGCGGCGGGGTTGTACCACACCGCCCGCAGCCCGCGCTCCTTGGCCCAGCGGATCCAGGGGTAGTCCTGGGCGAGGAGGACGGCGTCTTCGCCGCCTTCGACGGCCTCAGGCGGGATGGTCAAGGGGAACCGGGAGAGGGTGGGCCAGGCGGGGAGGCGGGGGGTGCGCAGGAGGGCGCGGGTGGGGGCCGCGGCGGCCACGGCCTTCAGGAGCTCCGAGGGTGCATCGGACGGCACAAGCACCAGCATGCTGCCTCCTTGGGCTTTGGAGGGCTCAAGTTTATCCGGACCCGCGGCCTTCGCGGCCGGGTGGCGGTTTGACAGCTTAGCAGCCTCCGGTTAGGGTTGGGCAATGCCCGTCCTTCCCACGTTGCGGGTGGAGGAAGGTGCCCTTCCCCCGGGAGTTCTCCTTCCGGGCGACCCGGGGCGGGCTGCCCGCATCGCCGAGAAACTCGACCGCCCTGAGGAACTCGCGAAAAATCGGGAGTTCCACAGCTACCGCGGCCTGTGGCAAGGGGTTCCTGTGGGCGTGGTGTCCACGGGCGTGGGCGCTCCCGGTGCGGCCATCTGTGCCGAGGAGGCCATCCGCGCCGGAGCCAGGATCCTCATCCGCGTGGGCACCGCCGGCTCCCTTCAGGACCACGTCCAGGACGGCCATCTTGTGGTGGCCCTGGGCGCAGTCCGCGCGGAAGGCACCACTCCCCGCCTCCTCCCCGTGGAGTTCCCCGCTCTGGCCGATCCGGAGGTGGCCACGGCCCTCTCCCAGGAGGCCCAAAGGTTGGGCGTTCCCGTGCACAGCGGTGTGGTGGTCACCCTGGACGCGTTCTACCGAGGCGTGCTGGATTTAGGTTTGGAGGCCTACGCCCAAAGCGGGGCCTTGGCCGTGGAGATGGAGTGCTCGGCCATCTTCTGTGTGGCCCAGCTCAGAAGGGCACGGGCTGGGGCCATCCTCGCCATCGATGGGGACGCCCGCCGCGCTGCCCAGGGCGACTATAATCCTCACCGGGAGGTGGTGCGCAGGGCCGTGGATCTCGAAATCGAGTGCGCCCTCAATGCGCTGGTCCACCTCCTACGCGGTCATCGGGAGGGAAGGAGGTGCCCATGAAGCGCGTGCTTTGGGTGGGACTGGTCGGGGTGGCGTTCGGCCTAGGGGCCCTGGCCCAGTGGACCTTGCACCTTGTGCACCTGAACGACGTGCACGCCCGGCTGGATGAGTTGGCGCGCGTGGCTACTTTGGTGGAGGAGATTCGGGCTCAGCTTCCTTCCGTGGTCTTCTTCCACGCGGGCGATCAATTCCTGGGCACCCTGTACTTCACGGTCCACAAGGGCCTTGCCGACGCCGAGGTTTTGAAGCTCTTGGGGATTACGGCCATGGCCTTGGGCAACCATGAGTTCAATGAGGGTCCGCTTGGCCTCTCCCGCTTTGCGGACGCCGTGAACTTCCCCCTCCTTTGTGCCAACTGCGACGTGACCCAAGAACCGCTCCTTTTGGGCAAGATCGGACGCTATGTGGTCCTCGAGGTGGAGGGCGAAAAGCTGGGGGTGATCGGGGTCATTACCCCGGACACGGCCTGGGCCTCCAATCCGGGTCCCCGCGTGACGTTCACGGACCCTGTGGCCGCGGTGCGCGCGGCCGTGGCGGACCTCTCCGCCCAGGGGATCAATAAGATCGTGGTCCTCAGCCACTTGGGCTGGGCCAAGGATGTGGAGCTAGCCCAGAGCGTCGCTGGCATCGATCTCATCGTGGGCGGCCACTCCCACACTTTGCCCGCCGAATACCCGACTGTGGTGGAGAAAAAGCTCCTCAACGTGAACAAGGCCACTCGGGAGGAGCTGGTGGCCCTGCCCGGGATCGGTCCGGTCATTGCTCAAGAGATCATCAACTATCGGGAGACCGTGGGCCCATTCCAAAGCGTAGACGAGCTCATCAAGGTGCGGGGGATCGGTCCGGCGCGCCTGGCGGCCATCCGTGATCTTGTCACCGTCAGCGACGAACCCCTGCGCACCCTCATCGTCCAGGCCGGCGAATACGCGCAGTATCTTGGCCGCCTCTCCGTGACCTTCGACCCGCAGGGCAACGTGGTGAGTTGGACCGGCGAGCTCATCCCCACCAAGGACTTCGCTCCCCATCCCAAGGTAGAGGAGAAGCTGGTGGTGTTCCGGGAGGCCATCGAGGCCCTCAAGGCCCAGGTGGTGGGCGAGACCCGGGTGTATCTGGAGGGCGAGCGGGCCAAGGTGCGCACCGAGGAGACCAACCTGGGGAACCTCGTGGCCGACGCCATCCTGTGGAAGGCCCGGGTGGCTGGCGCCCAGATCGCCCTCTGGAACGGCGGTGGAATTCGGGCCTCCCTCCCCGCTGGTCCCGTGACCTTCGGCGACTGCATGAGCATCCTGCCCTTCGGCAACTATATCGTCGTCCTGGAGGTCACCGGTGAACAGATCTGGCAGGCCCTGGAGAACGGGGTGTCCCTGGTGGAGCGCGCGGCCGGGCGCTTTCCGCAGGTGGCGGGCTTGCGCTTCGTGTGGGACCCCGCGCAGCCTGTGGGCTCGCGCATCGTCGCCGTGGAGGTCTTCCTTGAGGGCACCTGGAGGCCTCTGGATCGCCGGGCCCGCTACCGCCTGGCCACCAGCAACTTCCTCGCCGGAGGTGGCGACGGCTACGAAATGTTCAAGGCCGCCCTGAACTCCTGGAACCTGGGGTTCGTGGACTACGAGGTCCTCGCGGAGTACATCCGCAGCCATTCGCCGGTGGCCCCGCAAGTGGAGGGCCGCATCGTGCGCAAATGAAAGGAGGTGAGCGCAGAAGGAAACCTGGTTCTTTGGGCGTTGAGCTTCACCCTTTGAAGGAGCTGGCAAGAAGGAGGTAGCGATGAGGAAGGTAGTGCTTGCGTTGGTGGTGTTGGGCGTTCTCGGCCTTGCTCTGCCGGGGTTGGCTGCGAAAAAGATCTGCTTGTACTTCGACCAGACCGGTCCGGGTGACCTCAGCTTCAACGACATGGCCATGCTGGGCGCGCAGCGCGCCGCCCAGGATTTCGGGCTTGAGCTTTATTACACCACGGCCGCCAGCCCCTTGGAGTTCCTCTCGGACCTGGCCAGCCTTGCCGAGACGGGTGAGTACGTGCTCATCGTGGGCGTGGGGTTCCTCCTCTTCGATGCTTTGCCGGAGGCTGCGCGGCTCTATCCCCAGCAGAAGTTCGCCTTTGTGGATGGCCCCAACTTCGGTCTTCCTAACGTGATCGGACTTCTCTTCAAGGAGCAGGAGGGCGGGGCCCTGGCGGGCGTGGTGGCGGCCCTGGTGGCCCTGGCCTACGGGGATCCCGCCGTGGGCGCCGTGGCCGGGATGGAGATCCCGCCCGTCTGGCGCTACGAGGCCGGCTACCGGTTCGGCGCCTACTGGGCCGTGGACTGGTATCGCCGGAACGTGGGTCCTGCTCCGGATCTGCGGGTTTTGGTGACCTACGTGGGGCGGTTTGACGACCCCGCCGGCGGAAAAGTCGCAGCGGAGGCCCTCATCCGTGCCGGTGCCCGCAACATCCTGGGGATCGCGGGCGGTACGCACCTGGGCGCCTTCGACGCCGCGGAGGAGGCGGGGCGTGCCGCCGGCCGCACCTACGGGCCGCCCTTCGCCTACGGAGCCGATGCCGCCCAGGAGTACATCAAGCCCGGGTTCATCCTCGGCTCGGCCCGCAAGCGCGTGGACACCGCCGTGTACGAGGCCGTGCGCTGGGCCCTGGGCACGGAGCCCGGGTTCAACCTCGTCCTCGGCATCGCCCAGGAGGGCACGGGCTTCAGCACCGAAGAGGACATCCGCACCTTCGTGGACCTGGCGGTGAAGGCGGGCTACCCCTTGGCCGGCACCCCTGAAGAGGTGATCAACGCCATCCTTGGCGCGCGGAGGTCCGTGCCGGAGTACGTGTGGCGGGCGCTGGCGGAGTTCGAGGAGCTCCTGAGGGCGGGCAAAATCGAGCTTCCGGCCGCGGATACCGCGGAGCAGATCGCGGAGGTCCGCGCCCGCTATCCGTGAGGAGGGGAGCGGGGGCCGGCCTTGGGCCGGCCCCCTTCTCTGGATGACCCAGGCCCTGCTTTCCGCGGAGAAGATCACCAAGGTCTATCCCGACGGCACGGTGGCCCTCACCGACGTGGATTTTGCGGTCCGTCCTGGTGAGGTCCACGGCCTTTTGGGCGAAAACGGCGCGGGAAAGACCACGCTCACCAAAATCATCTCCGGGCTTCTTCCGCCCACGGCGGGCCGGATCGTCTGGCGGGGGAAGCCGGTGCAGTTCTCCTCGCCCCGCGAGGCCCTGAAGGCTGGGATCGGCATGGTCCACCAGCACTTCGCCCTTGTGGGGCCCTTCACGGGTCTTGAGAACATCGCCCTCGGTGCTGAGGGAGGGCGCATCCTTTCCGCCGTGCGGGCGGCGGCCATCCGGCGCCGCGTGGAGGAGCTCATGGCCGCTTCCGGCCTGCAGGCGCCCCTGGACGTCCCGGTGGAGGAGCTTCCCGTGGGCGTCCAGCAGCGCCTGGAGATCCTCAAGATGTTGTTCCGCGACGTGGAACTTCTGATCTTGGACGAGCCCACCGCGGTCCTCACCCCCCAAGAGGTGGACGAACTGTTCCCCATCCTGCGTCGGCTTGCCGCCCAGGGGAAGAGCGTGGTGTTCATCACCCACAAGCTTCGCGAGATCTTGGCCGTCACGGACCGGGTCACGGTGTTGCGGCGGGGACGGACGGTGGCTGTGCGGGACACGCCGGACACCACGGTGGAGGAGCTGGCCCAGCTCATGGTGGGGGAGGCGGTGGTGGCCAAGGTGCGGCGGGCGCCACGGCCGCCCGGCCCGGTCGTCTTGCGCGTGCAGGACCTGCGCGTGCCCGGTGCGCAGGGCCGCCCCGCCGTGGACGGCGTCTCCTTCGAGGTGCGCTCCGGCGAGATCTTCGCCATCGCCGGCGTGCAAGGGAACGGGCAGAGCGAGCTGGTGGAGGCCTTGGTGGGCTTGCGCCCCTGGACGGGCGAGGCCGAACTTTTGGGGCGAAGCCTGCGCGGCAAAGGCCCGGCCCAGATCGCCGCCCTGGGCCTGGCCCATATCCCCGAGGATCGCCACGCCCTGGGGCTCATCCTTGAGTTCAACGTGGTGGAAAACGCCGTGCTGGGGCGGATCCGGCCGTTTTTGGATCCTCTGGGAGGGGTACGTTGGCGGAGGGCCACGCACTTCGCCCAGGATCTGTTGACGAAGTTCTCCGTGCAGGCTCGGGGCGTGCGGGCGCCCGCTCGCTCCCTGTCCGGGGGGAACCAACAGAAGCTCCTGGTGGGCCGGGAGCTCTCCAAGACCCCCAAGCTCCTTATCGCCAACCAGCCCACCCGGGGTCTGGATGTTGCCGCCACCCGCTACATCCGCGACCTTCTTTTGCGTCTGCGCGACGAGGGCCTGGCCATCCTCCTTGTCTCCGCAGATTTGGACGAGATCGTTGAGCTGGCGGATCGGGTGGCCGTGATGTACCGGGGCACCTTCACCGGTGTGCTGCCCGCCGAGGAATTGGATTGGGAGAAGCTCGGGCTCCTCATGGGTGGGGTGGCCGTGCAGGGGGCGCGGGAATGAGGGCGATCCTGGAGAGTCTTTTGGCGTTGGCGTTGGGCGTCTTGGTGGGCGCGGCGGTGATGGCCGCCTGGGGTCGGGATCCCTGGGGCGCGTACGGAGCGCTCCTCCAGGGCGCCCTGGGCAACCTACGGGCCCTCACCAGCACCCTCAGCCGTTCCCTTCCCCTGGTGCTCACGGCGCTCACCTTTGCCGTGGCGGCGCGGGCGGGGATGTTCAACATCGGCGCCCAAGGCCAGATGCTGGTGGGCGCGGTGGTGGCCCTGAGCACCGGCCTGTTCACCCTCCCCGCGGGACTTCATCTTGGGGTGGCCCTGGCCTTGGCCGGGCTGGCCGGCGCCCTCTGGGCCCTGCCCGTGGCCCTCCTCAAGCTCGTCCGGGGCGTCAACGAGGTGATCTCCACCATCATGCTCAACTGGGTGGCCCACTGGCTCACCCTGTACCTTGTGGTGCAGAAGCTCTCCGACCGTGTCGTGGGGCAGCGCACCTTTCTTGCGCCCGCCAGCATGCGTTTTCCCCCGCTCTACGGCGAGCTCACCTGGTCCTGGACGGTGAGCGTGGGGGTTGCGCTTTTCCTTTTCTGGTTTTTGTGGTACCACCGCCAGGGGTATGAGGTGCGGGCCGTGGGGCTGAACCCCAAGGCCGCGCGGGCCGCGGGCATCTCCGTGCCGCGGGCCATGCTTGTGGCCCTCCTCTTAGGCGGGATCTCCGCCGCTTGGGCCGGCGCCATCCAGGTCCTCGGCCGCTTCCCCTACGCCATCACCAGTGATCTGGCGAACCTGGGGAACCTCGGCTTTGACGGGATCGCCGTGGCCCTCATCGGCCGCAATCACCCCCTGGGGATCCTGGGCGGGGCCTTCTTCTTTGGGGTGTTGGCCACGGGCGCGGCGCGCATGGGCCTGCGCGGCATCCCCTTGGAGATGATCCAGATCGTGCAAGGGGTCATCGTGGTGGCCATGGCTGCTCCGGAGGCCCTACGGCTTCTGCGCCGGGTCCGCCGCAGGACAACCGCGGAGGTGCCGGTATGACCGCCTTGTGGCAGGTCCTCCCCGTGGCCCTGCGGGCCATGGTGCCCATCACCTTGTGCGCCGTGGGCGAGGTGTTCAGCGAATGGGCGGGCGTGGTGAACATCGGCCTGGAGGGCATCATGACCATCTCCGCGTTCCTGGCGGCGATGGTGAGCTGGGCCACGGCCCGCCCCCTCCTTGGGGTCTTGGCCGGCTTCGGCACCGGCGCCCTGCTCGGCCTTTTCCATGGCCTGGTCAGCGTGAAGCTCCGGGGAAACCAGATCATCAGCGGTGTGGGGGTGAATCTTCTGGGGATGGGCGTGGTGGG
>CALKFO010000043.1 GCA_938084765.1 Candidatus Bipolaricaulota bacterium
AATCAGCCGGGGCATGACCGCCGCCCCCCGCAAAAGCAGGGCGTTTCCGGGGAGTTTCCCCTCAGCGGCGCGCTTTTTGTTCACCGGGTGATCGCGCAGGGCCTCGTAGGCCCTGCGGGTGAAGGCGTTGAGGATTTCCGCGGTGCGCCGGGCGGCCGGGCTTTCCTCCAAGGGACGGGCCTCGGCCACGGGAACCCCGATCTCGTGGGGATCGGTGTCCGAGACGGCCGCGGAGAGGTTCTCCCCCCGAAGGATGAGGGCCCCGCGGTGCTCGGTGGAGGCCCGGAAGAGGAACTCCACCCCGAAGTCCTTCAAGGACACGGAGTTCACGGCCTCCTCCAGGAGCTTCCCCTCCTCCAGGCGTCCGGCGCGGCGGTCCACCACGATCAATGTCCCGGAGCGTTCCTCCACGGTGGCGAAGTTGGCGCGGAAACAGACGTCGCCGCCCTGCACCTCCATGCCGATGCCGAGGACCTCGAAGGCACCGCGGCCGGTATAGACCTGAAGCGGGTCGTAGCCGAAGATGGACAGATGGGCGGTGTCGGAGCCGGGCCGGATGCCCGGGGCGATGGGGTCCATGAGGCCCTGGGCGCCCGCGGCGGCCAGTTCATCCAAGTGCGGATGCGCCGCACGTTCCAGGCACGTGGCCCCGCCGAAATCCGTGGGCCGGCCACCCAGCCCGTCCAGGATCACCAGAAGCGCCCGCATCCCTTCACCCCTTCCCCTGGACCTCCGCCAACAAGGCCGCGGCCTTCACTTGACAGTAGCTGTTCATGAGCGGATAAGGCTCGATGGGCGCGGCCAGGATCTCCTGCAACACCGTGCGGGCCTCTGCCCAGAGCTCCTTGGGGATCAAGTAGTACTGAACGTAGAACAGCCGGTTCTCCAGGTATTCGCCGTGGTTGGCCATGGCCTCCTGGAGGAGTTCCCGGGCCCTCTCGTAGTCCTTGCTGAAGGGATGCTTGGCGAAGTAGCCGGCGTAGGCGCGCAGGGGACCGCCCGCCAGGTAGTTGGGGTCCAGCTCGAGGCAGCGGCTCATGAGGGCGCTGAGCTTTTTGTCGTCGCCGCGCAGGGCCGCGGCGATGAGCCCGAAGGCTCCGCCGAGCTCCACCTTGCGCGCCCAGTTCGCATACGTCCAATAGAGGGCAGCCACATCCGTGCTCGTCTTCACCGCCTCCACGAAGCCCTTCTCCCGCTCCGTGGCCACAAACTCCGGATGAGCTCGCAGGGAGCGCTCCCCATAAAGCTGTCCCTTCTCATGGAACTCCTGCTTTTCCCGTTCCGGGAGGAAGATGTCCGCCAAAGTGTAGTAGGAGCGAGCGAGCATGTTGAGGACGTGGGTGTTCTGGGGGTCGAGGTTGAGGGCCCGGGTGTAGAGGTCGATGGCCGTCTCCAGTTTGGCCCGCAGCGCCGGGGCCGCGGTCGGACTATACGCGGAAAGCCAGACCTCTTGGAACAGGGCGTCCGCCTGAGCCACCAGCTCGCCCACCTGCCCCAGGCCCACCATGGCCGCAAAGAGCAAAGCCACACCGCATTCCACAATCCTCATGCGTTCACCTCCAGGATGGGGAACTATAGCCCTTGGCCTGGGATCAGGCCAGTGTGGACCGGGCGCCGGGCGCAGGGTATAGTTCTCCTCGCCTTTGGAAAAGGAGGTGTTATGGCGCTCAAAGTGGATCGGGATCTGTGCACTGGGTGTGGGCTTTGTGCCCAGCTTTGCCCCGAGGCGTTTGAGATCGGCGACGATGGCTATTCCCACGTGATCCCCGGAGCCGACGAGAGCCTTCCTTGTGTGGACGAGGCCATTGACCAGTGCCCGGTGGGCGCGATCAGCCGCTAGGTGGGGCCCTGCGCCCGGCGTTCCCCTCCCGGACAGTCCCATAGGGCTGTCCGTTTTTCTTTGTTGGGATCAAGAAGCGTGTCGTTCTTTTTGGTGTTGGGGGTGGGGGTCCTGGCCCTGTCCTGGGCTGCGCCCCTCATCCGCTTCACCCAGGGGGCGGCGGTGGCGGTGGCCGCCTGGCGGCTCCTGTTGGCCGCGGCGGCCCTGAGCCCGGCCGGGGCCCGGGGCTGGCGACACCTGCCCAGGCGGTTCCCCATCGCCGCCGGCGCTTGTTTGGCCGCACACTTCGCCTTTTGGATCCAGTCCCTGCGCCTCACCTCCGTGGCCAGCTCCGTGGCCCTGGTGTGCACCAACCCCCTCTTCGTGGGGCTCTTCTCCCTGGCCCTTGGGGAAAGGCCGGGCTGGCCCCTCTGGCTGGGGATCGGCCTTTCTGTGAGCGGAAGTTTTCTCATCGCCTGGGGGGATTTTCGGCTGGGCGGCCCGGCCCTCTTGGGGGATCTCCTGGCCCTGTTGGGCGCGGTGGCCGCCTCGGCCTATCTCCTGGTGGGCCGGCGGGCTCGCAGCGAAACTGCCCTCCTGCCCTACGTTTCCCTGGCCTATCTCCTTGCCGGCCTCCTCCTTTTGGCGGCCGCCTGGGGCTTGGGTTCCCCTCTTCCTCCCCGGGGCGATTGGCCCTGGCTTGTCCTGCTGGCGCTTCTTCCCCAGGCCGTGGGGCACACCGCCGTGAACTGGGCCCTGCGGCGGCTGCCCGCCTCTGCCGTGGCCGTGGCCATCCTGGGCGAGCCCGTGGGCGCCGCCCTCTGGGCCTTCCTCCTCTTCGGCGAGGGCATCGGCCTCCTGCAAGGGGCGGGCATGGCGTTGGTCCTTGCGGGGATCTTCTGGACCCTGCGGGCCGTGCAGCTTTAGGCTAACCTTTCTGGCCATGGACGAGTTGCGTCGGCGTGGTTGGGAGCGGATCCACTGGGTGCGGGAGCACATGCCGGTTTTGGCCCTTTTGGAGGAGAAATACGCTCCCCAACGACCCCTGGCGGGGCTGCGCGTGGCCATGGCCATCCATCTGGAGGCCAAGACCGCCCGCCTGGCCTTGGCCCTGAAGGCCCTGGGCGCGGAGGTCGCCGTCACCAGCTCCAACCCCCTTTCCGCCAAGGACGATGTGGTTCAGGCTCTCTCCGAGGAGATGGCCGTCTTCGCCCGAGGGGAGGCCACCGAGGAGGAGTATCGGGAGTTCCTGCTGCAGGTCCTCTCCATCCGTCCTCATTTGGTCTTGGACGACGGGGGGGATCTCACCTATCTCCTCCACGGTGGG
>CALKFO010000044.1 GCA_938084765.1 Candidatus Bipolaricaulota bacterium
CCGGGTTAGGGTCCAGGCGGCCAATGCGGAGCGATTCGGCACCGCTAGACTTTTGCCGTCGAGGAGGAGAACGTGGACGTCGTGGTCCAGGAGGACGGGAGGGTTGAGCTGATCTGGGCGGGGAAAACAAGGCTGACTGGCTTTGATTTGGTCCTCCGGCGGCAGGAGGGGCCCCTCACCCGGGAGAACTTGGAAACCACACCCTGGGAAAAGAGCGGCGGAACCCACGACTTTGGAAGCTTTTCCCTGTGGCGGCGCCGCCTGATTCACAACGACGGGGAGATGGTGGAGGAACGCCTTTACGTGTACCCGGAAGCCCTGCGCCATGAGCTCCACTTTCTAACGGAGGTCACTGATCTCCGCGGGTCGCTGGATTTTTGCGCGCCTGCGGTGCGGGTATCCACCTTTATTCCCGCTGAGGAGTGCTCGTACTTCCTGTGCACATTCGGCTTGGATGGAAAGGGCGGGAATTTTCCAGGCGGCTACTGGCCGGAAGCCCTATGGGGCGTGGTAAGCGAGGGCCTTCCGACCAGGCCTTTCGTTCCGCTTGTGGTGTACGACGAAAACGGCGCGGTGGCCGTGGCGCCGGGTGAGCTTTTTCTCCTTAGCCCCCTCGTCGCCCAGGGGCCCACGGTGGGCCGCGCCCTGGCCGGCGATTTTCCCAAGATCCCTTACGGCACAACTTTATCCACCTGGTTTGCCTGGGGAAAAGATCCCGGAGAGGCCCTTCGCAACCTCGCTAGGCTCCTCGCCTGGGGAAAGGAGAAGAACGTTTTCGGCCGGTCCCATCCTCTCCTTTCCCGCCTGGGCTATTGGAACGCCTACGGCTCCTATTACACGGAGCTCATCCACCCCCTGGAGGAGCGCATCTTGCAGGTCCTCGCTGCGGAGTTCCGGGCCAAAAAGCTCCCTGTCGGGTATTTTGGGCTCGATCTGTGGTACCCCTACGAGCGGATCGGCCAGGCCCTGGTTTTTCGGCCGGATGGGAGGAAATACCCCCGGGGCCTGCGGGCCGTCCACGAGGAAACGTGCATCCCCTATGTGTTGCACCTTTCCGCCCTGAGCCCGAACAACGAGTACAAAGCGGACGGTACCGACCCTGCGGTGTACGAGGAGATCGCCGCGGAGCTCCAGCGCCAGGGCGCGGTTGGGGTCTGGCACGATTGGCTGAGGACCTGGCAGTCCATCACCCCTACCCTTCTCTCCGACCCCTGGAAGGCGGAGGGGTGGTTCACCGGGATGTGTCGAGCCTTCGGGAAGAGGGGCTTACCGATTCTCTTGTGCATGCAGACCATGGGCATGGTTCTGGCCTCCACAAGGGAGGCCAGCGTGGTGGCTGCGCGCAGCTACACGGACCACCTGTTTTCGCTGCGGCTGGCTCTGCGCCATGCGGCCAAGGTCGACCCCGGGATCGGCAAGGCCTGGCAAAAGCCTGTGCACATATGGCTTCAGAACTTATGCGTGGGTCATGTACAGTCGACGCTGGGGTTGGCACCCTTTCATGACCTTTTCCTCACCCGCCGGCATCCGGGGTTCGGCGGGGAGCATGTTTGGGAGGATGCGGTTCTGCGGGCGCTTTCCGCGGGGCCCGTGGGTTTTGGTGACGCCTGCGGCATGGCTGACTCGACGCTTCTTTCCCGCCTGGTCCTTCCCGACGGCCGGCTGGCCCAGCCCGGTCGGCCGCCGGAACCCGTGTGGTCGACCCTCGACACCGCGACCCCCGTGTTCTGGACGGAGACGGAGGCGGGTGATCTTCGCTGGATCTACATGGTGGTGCTCAATCTTGGAGCGGAACAGGCCACCGTCCGACTTCGCCCACCTCGCGAAGGGGAATACCTCGTGTGGGACCCGCAGAGGAACGCCCTGGCCTCCTGGGAAGTCCCTGTGCCGCCGGAGGGGTTGGCCTACCGGGTGCTTCTGCCGGTGGTGGGGGCCACCGGGCTCCTTGGGCACCCGGAGCTCCTTGTGCCCCTTCCTGCCGGCGCCCAGGTGGAGGTCCGACGGGATCAGGGCAAATGGGAGATCGTCGCACCGCCGAACCTGGAGCTTCGGGGTATTTTGCGTACGGGGACCACGGTCTCCCTGGAAGACGTTTCTGGGATGAAGATCCAAAGGAGGTAATGATGCGCAAAGCTTTTCTAGCGGTCGTGGTTTTGGATTTGTCCCTGGCGTTCGCGGTCTTCTCCGGTTTGGCCCAAACCTGTCTGCCTCCCAAGGTCCCGGTGACCTTCACGTATGTGCCCCTGCCCGATGAAGTGGTGACCTCCGTCAGCTTGCGGGGCTCGTTCAACCGCTGGGGCGAGTGGCCCATGACCGTCATGCCCGACGGGACCTGGACGATCACGGTGTGCCTTGAGCCTGGCATTCATCAGTACAAGTTCTTCATCAATGGCCGTTGGCCGAAGGACATGGCCACGGCGCGGGGTGGCGGTCCCGTGGACCCCCAGGCCGACAATTACGCCGACGATGGATTCGGCGGTCAAAATGCTGTGCGCGTCGTGAAGCCCCTGTTTGTGGGGGCCGCGCCCTTCCACGATCCTCAAGACCCCGCTTACCTCTGCGTGGCGGACGGTCGGTTGGTGGTGCGGTTGCGCGTGGCTACAGGCCAAGTCCGGGAGGTCCAGCTGGTCACGGACCGGGGGGTGTTCCCCATGCGGCTGCAGGTCCGGTGGGACTGGGGCGAGGTGTGGCGGGTGGCGTTGCCCGAGGTCACTCCCCTCACCTATCGGTTCGCGGGCGTGGCCGCCGATGACAGCCCCTTCACCTACCCCGAAGACCCGGGGGCAAGTTTCACCTTCGCTGGCGCCGACCGGTTCCCCCAGATCACCTGGGTGAGCCGAGGCGTGGGCTATCAGATCTTTCCCGAGCGTTTCCACAACGGCGATCCCACGAACGATGCGCTGACGCTGGTCACGGACATCTATCATGACTTCACGGAGGAATTCTGGCAGGCTCACTGGGCCTGGACAGGTCTACCGATCGAACCGCCCGTCCTTTCAGGTTGGAGCGACCCCATTCATCCTCTCCACTGTTGCCACCAATACTTCGGTGGCGACTTGCGCGGAATCCTCGAGAAACTCGATTATCTGGCGAGCCTGGGGGTCACCGTCCTTTACCTGAACCCCATCTTCGACGCGGGAAGCGCCCACGGCTACGACACCCGGGACTACCTCAAGGTGAGCCCGAAGTTCGGGACCGAAGAAGAATTGAAGCAACTGGTGGAGGAAGCGGCGGCCCGGGGCATGCGCGTGATCTTCGACCTCGTCCCCAACCA
>CALKFO010000045.1 GCA_938084765.1 Candidatus Bipolaricaulota bacterium
TGGATGCCCTTGTACTCCGGCAACTCGGTCCGTATCTCGGGCAGATACCTCTTCTGCTCGTAGAACCCAATGGTCTTTTGGGCCTTCCTATAGGCCTCTCTACGTTCCTGAAGGGCTGCGTTGTAAAGTTGCCTACACAAGCGGAGAGTACGCTCCAGGTCTTTTCTCTGGGGCTTGGTGGGGTACAGGCGGTATTTGAAGGCCTTGCGGATCACCGTACCTCCATCCCATGGTAGCCCATCTGCCGCTTTGGGGCTCCTGCCCCAAATGAACCGCCGGCGGACGTGGGAGGTCCATGTATCCCCGGTTTGCAAACCGGGGGACTGTAGCCCTCCACATCCCCCTTTTCTCCAAAAGGACGAGAAAGGCCCACAGCCTCCCCCATGCCGCCCACACCTGCCAAGGGGCGTAGCGGAGAGTTTTCCTGGCCTTCTCATTCCCCACCGTAATCCCCCCATTCATGAAGTAGACCAGAAGGACCTTCCCAGTAGAGGTTCCCCGCCTCGTCCTGGTGGGTGGGCTCCGGGGTCTCACCGGAAAGCATCTGGCTCCACTCCTCCGCCATCCAGGTGTTGAAGTCCCGATGCTCCTGTAGGCTCTCCTCCAGCCCAGAGTCTCCGGAAAAGTCCCAGGCGCCGCCGGGAAGGTCTGGGGAATACCCTTCCGGCATCTCCCGAAACCCATACCCATAGGGCCCAGACATGCCTCCGTCGCCTGGCGCCGGGAAGGCAGGGACCCCTCTGCTTTGCGGGGCACCAGGCATCGGAGGGGACCCAGGAGGCGGCGCCCCGTACCTCTGGCCAGGCCCGGGGCCCGGCCAGGCCGGCGCACTACCTACTGCCGGCACCTCCAAGGAGGCCAAGACCGTTTCCACCTGGGGCCGAATCTGGGCCAGCTTGCCCGGCTCCCCGGTAAGGGTAAGCTGGTATCCCTCCTGCCCCACCACAAAGGCCCAGATCCAAAACTCCAAGGCCCGGCCTCCATACTGCCCGCGCCCGGAAAAGGCCACGGCTTCTATGCCCCCGAGGGAAACCCTGTGCACCGGTCCAGGAACGAATCCCGGCATCCCTTGGGCGTTGCGCCAGGCCACCACCTGGGCGTACTGGACGGGGGCCATGGGCTGGGGAAGGGGTTCCCTAAGCAGGGTAAGGTTTTCCCGGAAGGTGTCCTTAGGACCCTCCAGGGGGCTCAGGAGGGCCCAGCCCCCCTGCACCTCCTTGGCCTCCCACCCCTCGGGCACCTCGAGGCGCACCTGGCCCACCTGGACCTCCTTGGGCCCCTGGGGAAGCAGATTCCCCACGATGCCCAGCACGAAGAAGGCGGCGAGGACAAGGATCACCCAGTCCCGCCCCGTGCGCGGCCAAAGCAGCCTCACCTTGGGCCTTTCCTGCAAGCCTTTTTCCTCCGCTTCCATGCCTCACCTCACCCGGTAAACGAGTATTTTCTCCATGGAAAAGCTGGTGTAAGGGTTTTCCGATTCCCGAGCAATCATGGCATATGTAAACTTCAGCACCCGGGTGTTGGGATCGTAACCCAGGGCATAGGCCCAACCCGAGGTGAAACTGCGCCCACCCGAACCCCCTGTGGCCAGGTACCCGATCTCCACCACCCCATCCCCGTCAAAGTCGTCCAACAACCGGCCCGGAAAAACGAACTCGGAGCTAACAGGTAAGCCGGCTAAGGGAGATTCCTGAAGATAGAGCAAATAAGGCTTATCGGGGTAGACGGGACAACGGCTCATATCCGCGACAATTTGGCCGGAGTTAGACAGGGCCTCACAGGAGGCGCTCACAAGATAAGGGGTTCCCACTTGGCCTTGAGCATTGTAGTCGACACGCCGGTAGACCCCTTGCTGCGTACGCTCCAAGGTAAAAGCGAGGCCGGTCGGTTCGGGGGTTTGCCGGATCACCTGGCCCGTGCGCACATCCCGTTCCCGAGTAACCCCCCCCACCACCTCCACCCGGTAGGAGGGCCGGGTGAGGACGGGCTTCCCGGGGGCCGGATAGCCGGCAGAGGCCGCCAAAGAGCAAGCCAGGCCCGTCATGGGGTCCATCCGCGGGGCGTAGGGCCCCATACACATGGCTACTGCCGCTTGCTGCAAGCAGGCCACATACGCCTGGCCTCCTTGGGCCAAAGAGCCCTGGCATTGGGCGTGGGCCTGTTGGCGAATCTGCTCGTAAGGTCCAAAGAGAGGAGCGTAGTACACCTGCTGGGCCAGGGCCCAGACCAACAGAAGGCCCAGCCCCCATCCAAAACCCTTCCAGCAAAAGCGCCTCATGTTCGAAATCTCCCCCTTAGCGGACCTCCTTTAGACTGTAACGAGTACAGGGATTTCGCCCTTTTTGCAGGTTGCAGTACACATAATAGGCCAACCACCCATCTTGGCGGTAGGCAAGTTCCACCGACTCCTTTTCGTTCCGGAAGCGGTACAAAACCAAATCTCCCTGAAGGGTACGGGTAAATTGCTCGCCCGCGATCTCGGTTCTACCCGTGTGCCACACGGGCGGAAACAACACCTCTTCACCCTCCTGTAGGCCAAAACCGTCCAGAAGGTAGGTTTCCTCGTCACGACCTTCGGCGTGCTCCACCACCTCCGTAACCCGCCAGCGGCCAGCCCCCACGGGCTCTATGCGGTAGTAAAGCCCTCCCAGCACCACAGCGAACTGTTTGCCATCCCCCACCTCCTTGCCGTACCTAAGCTGAACGGTCCGGTTAGCGGGCGGAGTAAAAGCCGGCTTGGCCGAGCTCGGGCTTGTTGGGGGAAGCTGCGATGCTCCTGGAGAGGTAGGGGGCTGAGAGGGCAGGCCAGGACCAGTAGGCACCGGCCCCGGCACCCCAGGAGACGGGTACCCAGGCATGCCCGGCATCCCAGGATTAGGAGGCACCGGCCCCGGCGTCCCCGGAGATGGGTATCCGGGCATCCCCGGCATCCCAGGACCAGGGGAGCCTACCCCGGGCATCCCCCCTCCCCCCAGCAGCTGCACTTGCCCTAGAAGCTGCTGGAATACAGGCTGCACTTGGGAAAAAACCTGGGCTGGTGCCGTGAGCTGCAGGACGTACGCCCGGCTGCCCTCCACGGTGTAAACACTTAGTTCCAGATAGCTTTGCCCCTGGAACAGAGCCTGGCTCACCACCCCTAAGGCGGGCCGGCCACCCAGGGTCAAGCCCGAAAGGGGCTGCCGTTGTACCTGGATGCCCTGCTGGCGCAACACCTGGTCCTGCTGGAACAGACCTTGGAGGATGCGCTGATGAAAGCCTTGGAGGTCCAGGGGTTGGCCTAAGTCCATGGAAAAAGCGGAAAGCACTGCCCCCGTAGGGTGCATGAGGAGCACCGCCAGACCACCGGCAAAAGGCACCTCTTGCGCCAGCTGGAAACCCGGGGGGATGGGAAAGGCCATCCCCAAAGCCGGGTTCTGGTACACCTGCCCGCCAGCCCCGGGCACCCCCGGACCCCCGCCAGGTGCCTGGGGGAACCCGGGTAAACCCATCTGGGCCCAAGCCCACCC
>CALKFO010000046.1 GCA_938084765.1 Candidatus Bipolaricaulota bacterium
ACCTCGAGCGCATCGCTGATCTTGTGACGAACGTGTGCGAGCGCGTGATCTTCGTGGTCACCGGGAAGATGGAGGAGCTCAACGTCTCCGGCTGATCCTGGCCCCCCTCCCCCGCGCCCCTTATCATGGGTGACCAGGGAAACGGTGACTCCTTCTCCGACCCTGGTGGTGAGCGACATGCGCGAATTGGTGGTGGCGGGCATCGCCGTGGACCAGGAAAGCGGGGGCCCCGTGCTCCTCCTGCGGGATCCCAAAGAGGAAGAACATTTTGTTCCCCTCAGGATCGGGGAAGCGGAGGCCGTGGCCATCCTCATCGGCCTGGAGGGCGAGACCCCTCCCCGACCCCTCACCCACGACCTGCTGTCCGCGGTGCTCGCAGCCTTGGAGGCCGTCCTGGAGGAGGTCGTCCTGAACCGACTCGAGGAGGGCATTTGCTACGCGTCCCTCCACATCCGCAAGGAGAACGGGGAGGTCATCCACATCGATGCTCGCCCCTCCGACTCCGTGGCCTTGGCCATCCGCACCGGCTCCCCAATCTTCATCGAGGAAGAGGTGTACGAGGAGCTCGTCCAGGAGCTTCCCGGGTTCTAACGTGCTTGTGGCAATTGACATCGGCAATACCCTGATCAGTCTGGGTTGCCACGATGGCCAGTCGTGGCGGGCGCGGTTCCGGTTGCGCACCGTGCCCGACAAGACCGCGGACGAGTACGCGGTGACCATCCTGAAGCTCCTGCAGGCCCGCGGCCTTCCCGAGGGGGTGGAACGGGTGGTGATGGCCAGCGCCGTTCCCCCCTTGGTCCCGGTGTTTCGGGAGCTGGGCCGGGAATGGTTGGGAGCGGAGGTGTTGGTGGTGGGACCGGGCGTGCGCACGGGCCTGGCCATCCGCACGGACCACCCCAGCGAGGTGGGCGCTGACCTCGTGGCCAACGCCGTGGCCGCCTACGCCCGCTTCCAAGAGAACTGCATTGCCGTGGACTTCGGGACCGCCACGAGCTTTGTGGCCGTGACCGCCCCCGGGGCCCTGGTGGGGGTCGCCATCGCTCCCGGCTTGAGCCTGAGCTTGGAGGCCTTGGCCCAACGCACGGCCCAGCTGCCCTGGGTTCCGCTGGCCTTGCCTCCGGGGGCGTTGGGAAAGAACACGGTGGCTGCGGTCCAAGCCGGGACCATCCTGGGCCACGCCGCCCTGGTCGATGGAATCGTGCGGCGCATGCGTGCGGAGCTGGGCGGGACGGCAAGGGTGGTGGCCACCGGCGAAGCGGCTCCCTTCCTCGCGCCCCTCCTTTCCGAAGTGGAAGCTGTGGACCCCTGGCTCACCCTGGAGGGCTTGCGCCTCATCGCTTTGCGAAACCCGCCGTAAACTTGAGCCCGATGTGGACGGTGGACGGCGGGCAGAAATCCGGGAGCGGGACCCTTGTGCGCACCGGGGTGGCCCTGGCCGCCCTGCTAGGCGAACCCATCCGCATCTACAACATCCGGGCCAAGCGCGACAACCCGGGGCTCAGGCCCCAGCACCTCAAGGCCGTGGAGGCCGCGGCCGCCTTGGTGCAAGGCGAGCTCGAGGGCGCGGTGGTGGGCAGTCGAGAGGTCCTCTTCCGCCCCAGGGCCCCGGTGGGGGGCGGGGAATTCTTCTGGGACATCGGCACCGCGGGCTCCACCACGATGCTCGCCCTCACCCTCCTTCCCGTGGCGGCCTTTGCTCAAAAACCCTGTGTTTTTCGTATCCGGGGTGGGCTTTTCCAAGACTTCGCCCCCTCCGCCTTCCACACGCAGCATGTGCTCCTTCCGGCTTTGCGTAGCATGGGCCTGGAGGCCACCCTCACCATCCTCCGGCCGGGTTACGTGCCCAAGGGCGGCGGGGAGATCGAACTTTCCGTGCGCCCCCTTTCGGGCCCCTTGGCCCCGCTTCGCCGGGAGGAGCTCCGCCACCCCCTGCGCTTTTGGGGCCTGGCCCTGGACTCCCACCTCCAGGAGCGACGGGTGGCCGAACGTATGGCCCAGCGCTGCCAAGCGGAGCTTTCCCGGTGGGGGATCGCCGCGGAGTTCAGGGTGGAGCACGACACGAGCGCCGTCCAGCCTGGAGCCGCCCTGGCTTTGATCGCCGAGGATCGTGGGGGCGCCCGGTTGGGTGCGGATCAGGCCGGCGCGCCAGGCCGACCCGCAGAGGCCATCGGGGAATACGTGGCCCGAACCCTCCTCGAGGACCTCCACACGGGAGCCACCGTGGACCGCCACTTAGCGGACCAGCTCATCCTCTTCGCCGCCCTAGCCCGCGGGGAATCCGTCTACCTCCTCCCCCAGGTCACCGACCACGTGGAGGCCAACCTCTGGCTCGTGGACACCCTCTTGGGCGCGAGGTGGCGGCTGGAGGGGAAGCGCCTGTTCATCCAGGGCATAGGCTATGTGCCCGGTTAAGGTGCGGGTTCGCGGCATCTACGCCACCGCGCTCACCGCGCTTTTGGCCGAACGCTTTGCCATTGTGGAGCCAAGCGAGGTCATCCAGCTCAGGCTGGGCCTCGGCGCAGGGGAGGGACCGCCGGATGTAGCCATCCAGGACAGGCCTGACCGCCATGGCATTGTGGTGGAAGGGCTGCGGAGCGCCGTGGAAGAGGTCGTCTCCTTTTTGAACGACCGGATCCCGTGGGCCGTGTTCGTGCGCCAACCCCTCCCGGCCAGGGCACGGCGGGAAAATCCGTTGGCTTCGGCTGCCGCCCTCCTGGCCCGAGTGGAAGCGGAGTTTACCAAGCCGGCCAAGGACCTGTTGGACCAGGTACGGGCGAGGATCCTGTTCACCCTCCCCGGGCATCACCTGCTCAAGACCCTGGCTCCAGAGCGCGTGGATGAGGCCGAGGCCAAGGGCAGCCCGGAGCTGGCTCTTGCCCTGGCCAAGGAGTTCATCTGGGACAGCTATACGCCGGGGAAAACGATCACCATCGTGCATGGGAAGGCCGGGGAGGAGCCGATTCGCCAAGCCGGGGAGCTCTGGGAAGTCCAAGAGGGCCGCGTGGTGGTGAGGCGCGTTTTCCGCGCCGGCGGCCTCTACGACGGCCTCAATCTGCCCAAATGCCCGGGCGACTACGGGCAGGTGGAGTTCTTCCCGGAGCGGTGGTGGAGCCGTCGCACCTACTTCCGCGCGGACGGCGAGCTCTTGGGCGAGATCTACAACGTGCAGACGCCGCCGGAGTTCCTGCCCGGAGACATTCGCTATTTGGATTTGGAAATCGATCTGGTGCGTGTGGGCGGAGAAGTGCGCATCCTCGACGAGGACGTTCTGCAAAGGAAGGTCGAACAAGGCCTCATTTCCCAAGCGCTGGCGGAAAAAGCCCGCGAGGAAGCCCAACGCCTTGTCGCCGAACTCCAGGCCTCCCCGGGCTTGGTTCAGCCCGGCTCCCCATAAGCTTGGCGCAGGGCGGCCAGGAAATCCTGGGCGTTCACATAGCCCAAGAGGCGCCCGCGCTCCTCTCCCTGGGGCCCCAAAAAGATCACGGTGGGAACCCCGACCACGCGGAACCTTTCCCGCACCCCTCTTTCCTCTGGGGTCTCATCGGTCAGGTCCACCTTGACCAGGGACACCTTGGCCAACGCGGCTTGCACCCGTTGATCCCGGAAGGTCGTGGCCGAAAGCTCTTTGCACGGAAGGCACCAGTCAGCGGAGAAGTAGAGAACGACCGGGTCACCGCGCTCCCTGGCCTGGGCAAGCACGGTGGGGGTGTACGGCGTCCAGGGGAGTTCCGAACCCGGGGCGGCTGGGCGGAGCTGCCAGAGGCCCAAGGCCAGCCCGAGGCCAGCGACGACCACGCTGACCAAAGCTAGGCCTTTGCTGTGCCGGCGAAGCCCGGAAATGAGGAGCACAAGCCCCCCTCCCATGGCCAGCGCGGCTGCGGCGCCGCGCAAACCCGCCTCCGGAAGGAGCGGGGAGAGGAAATACAGGGCCATCCCCAGGAGGAAGAAGCCGAAGACGTGCTCGACCCAGACCGTCCACGGCCCAGGCTTGGGCAGCGCGCGAAGCTTCCCCGAAAGGAGGGCCAAACCCACGTACGGAAGCCCCAACCCCAGGGACAGGGCGAGGAATAACAGGAAACCGCGCAGGGGGTCGCCCAAGCTTGCCACGTAGGTGATGAAGGCCACCGTGGCCGGGCCCACGCAAGGGGCGGCCACCAGTCCCACCACTGCCCCCATGAGAAGCGCCCCCAGAACGCCAGTGTTCTGGAGGCGGGGCAGCCTTCGCAGGAGCGCGGCCGGCGCCCGCAGGGTATACACGCCAAAAAAGCTCAAGGAAAGGGCCACCATCACCGCGGCCAGAAAAGCGAGCACCGCCGGATGCTGGAGGGCCATGCCCAGCATCCCCCCGCCCAAGGCGGCCAAGGACCCCAGCACCGAATACGTGAGGGCAATCCCCCCAAGATAGCTCAGGGCCAAGGCCAGGGTGCGGGAAGTCCTCTGCCCGCCAGTCCTGGCGAAGAAGGCCACCGTCACCGGGACCATGGGATACACGCAGGGCGTCAGGTTCAGCCCTAACCCCACCAGGAACGCTGTGCCCAAAGCCCAGAGAAAGCTGGGTGCCCAAAGCGCCCTTGCTCCCGGTGAGGTGGGCGCGGTCGCGCCCGGCGCTGGCTCCCCAGGCGCCACCTCGAGAGGAAACTCAAACTCCACGCTTGCGGGAGGAACACATACCTCATCGTTACAAGCCTGATAGTGAAGCTTTCCTTTCACGAGGTAGGCGGAGGGTGGGACCTCTGCTCCCACACGAATCCGCAACACCACCTCGATCAGGCCTTCATACAGCTCCAAAGGGGCGGGGGATATCCCCAATTTTCGGGTTTGGGGGGCAGGCCAGCGCTCTTCCACCTGAAAGCCCGGGGGCAAGACCAGCTCGATCCTGGTGGGGATGAGAAAAGCTTGCGCTGGGGCGTGAGCGTTGATGTGCCAACCTGGAAGGATGTCCACGCGGACAAGAACCTCGATTGCTCCCCCAGGCTGGACCGGCTGGGGAACGAGCACCGGCTCAACCCGCACCAATGGGTAGGGAGCCGAGATCTGGGCGCTCGCCCAAACCCCGAAAACCACGAGCGCTAAAACCACCATGGGGGCGATTTTCTCTCCCCCTGCCTTCCGGGGCAACCCTTGCTTTGCGCACGGTCTTTGGATACCTTGACGGGGTGATTTAGATGACCCTAACGTTCGCTTTTCATGGTGAGCCTACTGCGGGGTTAGCGTCCATGGCGCAGGGGCTGGCACGGGCCCTGGAGGAGAGGGGCTACCGCTATGCGCCGGAGGACCCCGCGCCTCGCCTGGTGTTGAACTTCGTATCCCCGCAAAACCCCAAAGCATATCGGCGTCGTGCTCAGGCCACCTTTGTTCTTTCCATTTTGGAAGCCCAGGAGATGCCACCTGAGCCCGTGCAGGCCATGTACCCCTACCTCGTGCGCACCCTGGCCAACATGCTTCTTGTGTACATCCCTGGAAAGGAAGCCCATTTTTTCACCTTGGATTTGGGACACTACAGTGAGCCCGAGGGCGAGGGGTTCTTTGCGCGCTTGGTGGAGCGCATTCACCCCATGGCCTCCGCCACCTTGGTCATCAAAAACCGGTTTGAGCCCGACCTGGAACCGGAGCTCTGGGAAGGGGATGAGCTCACCCGCCAGCTTGCGGAAGCTGGAAAGGTTCTGGACTCTTGGCATCTCCTCCCTGCACCTTTTCCCATCGACAAGATCTTGCCCCCTGAGGATTACCGTCATGTGCAAAGGCTTTACGGGATCGGGGGCCTTTCGTATGGGAATCTTTCGGTGCGCAAGGATGAGAAACGCTTTTGGATGAGCGCCTCGGGGGTGGACAAAGGGAACCTCCGCGTCATCGGCCGCGACATCCTCCTCGTCAAGGACTATGACCCGGAGGAGAACTGCATGGTCCTCTCCGTGCCTCCCCATATTGAGCCGCGGCGGGTCTCCGTGGACGCCATCGAGCACTGGATGATCTACCGGGAGCACCCGGAGGTGGGGGCCATCATCCACGTGCATGCCTGGATGGAGGGTGTACCGGCTACCCAGGCCCACTATCCCTGCGGAAGTTACGAGCTGGCCCGCTCGGTGGCCGAGCTCGTGCGGCAAAGCCCGGACCCCACACGCGCCGTGATCGGCCTCAAAAACCATGGCCTCACCATCACCGGCCGTTCCCTCCGCGACATCCTCGAACGCATCGAGGGGAAACTCATCCGCCAGGTGCCCATGACATGAAGGCTCTGGTCTACTCCGCCTCCATCCCCCGCTTCCTCCTGGCCAAAGCCTTGGGAAAACGCACGCCCTTGGGATTGCTGCCCCTGAGATTGCGGGAGATCCCGGAGCCTGAGCCCCCGGCAGGATGGGAAAAAGGGAGGGTTCTCCTCTCTGGAATCTGTGGCTCGGACCTTTCGCTCTTGTTGGGGAAAAGCTCGCCCAGGCTATCCCCGTTCTTTTCGTTCCCCGCGGTGCTGGGTCATGAGATCGTGGCTGAGGTGGGGGGAGTGCCGGCCGCCATCAATCCCCTTTTGACCTGCCGCGAGCGCGGACTCCCTCTCTGCTGGGCCTGTGCTCAGGGCGAGGAGGCCCTCTGCCAGAATGTGGCCGAAGGGGCGCTCGCTCCGGGGATGCTTGGCTACCACCGCCATCTTCCCGGCGGTTGGGGGGAGCGGATCGTGGTACACCCGGCAAGAGCTTACCCGCTCCCTGCGCATGTGCCCACGGAACGCGGACTTTTGGCGGAGCCCCTCGCCGTTGTGCTGCGGGGATTGCGCATCTCCTCCGCGCCCAAACACTCGCCCTTGCTCGTTCTGGGTGCGGGAACCCTGGGCCTTCTGACCGTGGCCGCCCTCCGCCTGTTGGGCCAAGGGGCCGAGATCCATGTGGTTGCCCGGCATAAGCTTCAGGCCCAGATGGCCCAGGAATTCGGGGCCAAAGCCGTGCACGCCTCGCCCTGGGAGGCAAGCAAGGTCGTGGGGGCCAAAACGTATCCAGCGGTCCTCGGACCACCCGCGTCACGCGGGGGCTTCCCCTTCGTCGTGGATGCGGCCGGAACGGAAGCGAGCATGGACCAAGCCCTTTGGCTGGCGCAGGAGGGCGGAACGGTTCTGCTTTTGGGCGCGCCGGCCCTCGCCCGCTTGGATCTTTCCCCCCTCTGGTTCCGCGGGTTGCGCGTGTTGGGAACCTACACCTACAGCGACCAGGATTTTCGAAATGCCGTAGAACTTCTGCGTGAAGCTCCAGGGTTGGAAAAGCTCGTCACCCATGTGTTTCCCCTTTCCGATTACCGTAGGGCCCTCCACACGGTGCTTGCCCGCCGCGGCATCAAGGTGGCCTTCCGGCCCTAGGCGGGCAGGGCGAACACCAGGGCGTAAAAGAGGAGGGAAAGCATGGGCAGAACGCCCAGGGCCTGACGATAGAGGCGGAGAGCCAGGGCTTTCTTCTCCTCGCGTTCAGACCAGCGCAAAATCAGCACCCCGCTCAACAGGATCAGCGCGAGGATGACGTACGTGGCGATCATCACCCGGTCGGCCAAGGTCAGGTACCCCACCGGCGGTATGGAGGAGGTCAGGTTCACATGGAACATCACCGCGCCCAGAAGCGTGGAGATGTTCAAGGAAAGCCGGGTGGTCACCTTGTCCGGGGTGAGCAAAAGGGAGAGAAAGCCCACAAGCACCATGCAGGCGATCGGCAAGAACGACTTGATCACCGCGTTGAGGGTCACCCGCTGAATGCGCAGCCCGAAAACGAAGCGCGAGTACTTCTCCCCGTAGATCTCGTACTCATGGGACACCACGCGCGCCTCCCAACCCACGAGCTTCCAACCGACCACGATGACGGCGGGATCCACACCGCAGGCCTTTTCGTCCACCACGTAAACCAGCTCCTCCACCGGGCGTCGTTTGTCCTCGATCTCGATGGTCAAAAGATGCTCATCAAAAGGATAGCGGCGAAGATCGAGATTTTGTGAGAGATTGGCCTGGATGCGGAAGAACTTCTCGGTAGGCGTGTCGATCAACCTGTCCACGGAGGCGGCTCTGCCATTCATGAACTCGAATTCGTCCATGACCGTCGGCCGATCGGCGCGCAAGGAGAGGTAAAAGTCCACCGTGTACGCGCCCGTAGCGAGCTCAAATCTGCCCAGATTCAAGACGTAAACGCCCACGTGGACCTTGGTGGGCTCGGCGAAGGCCAGGAAGGCCCAGAACGCCAAGCCTATGAAAAAAGTGAAACGCCGCATGGCGAAAGAATTGTAACAGGAAAAGGCGCTGGTGGCCCAAGACCGCTGGAGGCCTGCGCACCCCATGTGTATCCGCGCATCGATCCGAGGGGTGGGGGCAACGGCCGAAACCCTGGAGGGCGCTCGGTCGTCCAAAGGGGCAGCGGGCAGAGCGCGCGTCCGTGCTGGCTTCCCCCACCAAACGTGCCAGGTCACCCTCTCCCCGGGTATCCTGGGCTGGTGTGAGCATCCTGCGGAGAAGGGCGGTGAGGAAATCGGTGGTGTTGGGGATTCTGCTGGCCCTCGGCCTTGGGGGACCTGGCCAAGCCACCGCCAAGGTAGAGGTATCCAACCCCGTCCACGAATTCGGAGAAATTGTGGAAGGGGAGCTTTTGTGTTGGGATTTCGACCTGGAGAACGTGGGCACCGCCGAGCTTGTCCTGGG
Organism: Candidatus Bipolaricaulota bacterium; assembly: GCA_938084765.1. Classification (GTDB taxonomy): domain Bacteria; phylum Bipolaricaulota; class Bipolaricaulia; order Bipolaricaulales; family Bipolaricaulaceae; genus DTER01. The sequence goes on from CALKFO010000046.1 coordinate 8,657, forward strand.
CCCTGTGGCCACAAGCTGCGCTTGCACCTATGTTCCCCTGGCGCGCGATCGCCTTTCTCCCGGGGAGAGGCTGTGGATACGGGTGTGCTTCGATTCCAGCGGCTATGGAGGAAAACACGTGGAAGAAACAGCCTCTATTCGTACCAACGACCCCGCTTTCCCTTGGGTTCGCCTGGTGCTACGGGGGTATGTCCAGCCGGCGGCTCCTCACCAAGCGCCGGCCAAGGCGCTCCTCTCCTCCTTATACCTCCTCTTGGATGTGCGCCGCCCCGAGGAGCATGCCCAGGGCCACCTTTGGGGTGCGGTGAACGTTCCCTGGTGCGAGCTTCCCGAATTCTTGGCCCTTTTCCCGCGGGGACTCCCCATCTTTGTCTACGGCGGGGAGGAGGGCCCGCAGGCTGTGGCACTCCTGCGGAGCCAGGGCCTCTTGGCTCGGCTCCTGGTGGGGGAGGTGCATCCTTGGCTCGAGCCGTTCGTGGTAGGAGAGCTCCCGCCTTCCTTCCAGGGGGAGGGGGTGCCGGTCATTCAGGCGAAGGATTTGGCGGGACGGTACGCCCTGGTGTGGGACTTCCGGCCGACCGAGGCTTTTGTCCAGGGGGCCTTGCCAGGAGCCATCCGGGTGTCCCCGGATTCCGTCCTCGTCCTCGCTTCCGCCCTTCCCCTTCTTGACGGGCTCCCCGAAGGGGTGAGGTACAGGGTGTGGCTGGTGGACGAGGACGGAAAGGGGGCCGACGGGGCAGCGCAGGCCCTCCGCCAGCAGGGCGTTCCGGCGGTGAGCCTGGTGGGCGGACTGCGGAACTGGCGGGCCCGCTACGGTCCCACTTGGCTCGTTTTTCCGTTCTGGACAAAGGTGGGCGAGGCCTCGGAGTAGGGGGTTGCGCGGTTAAGATCACCCCTTAAAATTGCATACGTGCACAAAGACACAATCATGGCGTGGGAGGAGGCTTTGGTAAGCGTGGGCCAGGCTTTGTCCCACCCCTCCCGGGTGCGGATCCTCACCTTGCTGGCGGAGGGCGAGCGCTGCGGTTGCGACCTCGCCCCCTTGCTGGGCTTGGACCCCTCCGTGGTCTCTCGCCATTTGGCTCTGCTTTCCCAAGCGGGGCTCATCGTGTCGCGGCGCAGCGGACCTCGCCTGTTTTGGCGGCTGGCTCATCCCCAGATCCTCCTGATCTTGTCCTGCCTGGCTCACCTCACCTGCGAAAGGAGAGAAGATGGTGTGGTGGCAAATCATCCTGAGCGGATTTGAAGCCCTGCGGGAGTACATCGCCCTCCATGTCCTCACCTGCCTCATCCCCGCCTTCCTCTTGGCGGGAGCTATGGTCACCTTCATCTCCCGCGAGGCCATCGTGCGCCACATGGGCGCGGCCACAAGCAAGCTCAAATCCTTCGCTCTCTCTGCTGGAGGAAGCTTTTTCGTGGCCGCCTGTTCGTGCACAGTGATCCCGGTGGCCAGCGGCCTCTATTA
>CALKFO010000047.1 GCA_938084765.1 Candidatus Bipolaricaulota bacterium
AGGAGGAACAGGAGGACCACGCCCAGGATCCCGATGCCGACCCCCAGGGCACGCCAGTGGCTGCGGACGCTTTCCGGATCGGCCCGATAGAAACCGTTGTCCACAAGCTCCAGGAAAAGCTTGGCCCGCAGGGCTGCGATCTTCTCGTAGAGCCGGTATTGGAGGTCGGAAAAGCGGGGTTCGCCCCTTCCCAGGGACAGAAGAGCCTCACGCAAGGCCTCCTCATAGGGCGTGAGCTCCTTTTTCCCTTTTTGGGGGATGAGCTGGAAGTCGTTCTCTTCCTCCCGGATCTTGAGCCAGCCCTTTGTGGCCAAGGAGAGGATGCCGGCGGTGAAATCGCGGGGGTCAAAGCGGTCATCGACGAGGACGCCGGCCTCGGCGGGGCCGAGCCCCGCAGGCGGGGTGAACTCCGGTGCCACCGTGCCCACCTCCGGATCCCGCCCCCACTTCCACCACACCAGCGTCATCCCCAGGAGCACAAAAAGCGGGATGGCCGCATAGATGTTGTCGGCAAGAAACCAGAGGATGCGCGGGCCCAGGCCCGGAAGGGTCACATGCGCCCTGGGAACGCGCAGGGCCACGCTGACGCCCTCGCCCGGCCGCAGATGCTGGGTCTCCCCCCAGAGCTTTCCCCCTTCCCAGTTCAAGGGGAAGGGGAGTGTGCTCCCGTGCGGTCCTTGATAGCCCACGAACCGCACGTCCTCGCGGGGGATCTCCGGGGGAAGGATGATCTCCACGCGCGCCCAGCGGATGGGCATGGCCCAATCCGTCCCGATCGCGTTCCAATAGAGCTCGACCTCCTCCCCATAGGGCACCAGGGCCCTGAGGACTCGATAGCTCAGGGTGTACCGGATCAACCCGCGTACGGTGACCGCGGGGTCCCCGATTTTCACCACCAGGTTTGCGCCCTCTTGGTACACGCGGTAGGTGGCGGGACGGCCATTCTGGCGCACCTCCAAGAGCTCGAGCCGTATTCGATAGCGTTCACCGGTGGGAAGCTTGTAGGAAATGGGGATCTCCCGCAGGATCCCATGGCGGGGAAATTCGAAGAGGACGGCGATGTCCTCGGTGACCAGAAGACTGGCGTCGGTGCCAATCGTGAGGGTGACGAGGTAGCTCTCGATGGTTTGGGCGCCGGCGCCGAGGGCAAGGAAGAGGAGGAGGGTGAAGAGCCTCATCGGGAGAAGCTCACCTTGGGCGGCTCGGCCAAGGCTTCATCGGGAAGCGTATAGAAGTCCCGGCCCTCGATGCGGAAAAGGCGGGCCACGAAGTTCTGGGGGAAGACCTTGATGGCGGAATTGAGGTCGCGCACCACCGCGTTGTAATACCGGCGGGAGCGGGCCAGCTCTTCCTCCACCTGTTCCAGCGAGCGCTGCAGGGCCATGAAGTTCTCGTTGGCCTTGAGGTTGGGGTAGTTCTCCACCACGGCGAACAGGGTTTTCAGCGTCTCGCGCAGGGCATTGTCGGCCTCCGCCTGCTCCCGGGGGGTTTTGGCCCCCAGGGACGCGGCCCGGGCCTGCGCGATCTTCTCGAAGATCTCCCGTTCATGCCCGGCGTACCCCTTCACGGTCTCCACGAGGTTGGGGATGAGGTCGGCCCGCTTGCGCAGAAGGGTGTCAATCCCTCGCCAGGCTTCCTCCGCCCGCACCTGCAAGCGCACGAGTTTGTTGTAGGTGGCCGCGACCCAAAGGAGGAAAAGAACAACGATCGCCAGCACAATCCACCCGATCATTTCGCCTCCTTGAGCGGGTTCATTCTACTAAAAAGGACAGGCTCCGACACATCGCGGCCTTGGGCTTCCGTGGCCTGCGTCGTCTGCCTCCTGTGGTCCCTGGGAATGCGGCTAACATGGGGGCATGCGCCGACTTTGGCTGTTGATCCTGGTGATCCTGGGGGCAAGCCCAGCGGGTGCTGCTTCCTGGGGGGCGTGGGGCGTGCAGGTCCTGGCGGGCACAGTCCTGGGGTACGCGGGCGGATTCCTGGGCGCACAGGCCGCGGCTGCCCTGGTCCAGGCCTTGGATTTGGGCCTTGTGGACGGTGTCCTTGCGCCGATCTTCGCGGCCTACGTGGGCTACGCCTTGGGCTCCACGGTGGGCGCGTGGGTGGGCGTCTCTTGGAGCGGCCTGGGGCTGGGGATCCGCGGGGATCCCTGGTCCGCCCTGTGGGGAGCTGGCCTGGGAACGGGCTTGGCCTACTTTTTCGCCTCGTTTTTCGATTGGGAATGGGCTTTGCGTCTGGGGCCGCCTTTCGCCGCCCTGGGGGCCACCCTGATGTTTTCCTGGCCCTCCCTGGCCTCGCCTTAGGCCTCCTCGGGCAAGCACAAGGAAAGCTCGTCAGTGGTCAAGGGGCCAGCGCGGGCCCAGGAGGCGGAGGAACAAGGTGGCATAACTCCCCGGGGGAAGGGTGAAGGAACACACGAGCTTCAGTCGGCCGGGGAAAAGTTCATCCGGTTCAGGTTCGCCGATCCTGGGCTCCGTGGGAACCACCCAAAGCGCCCGGACCCCCCGCCCCAGGTAGGCCCGCTTCAGCCCGCGCACCCGCAAGTCGGCAGGCTGCAACCCCTCTTCTGCCAAAACTGCCCCGGTGGCCCGGGCCACCCAGGCCCCGCGATCACACGGCGCAGCTTCCTTCCCCACCGGGCTTTTAGCGGAGGGAAGGGGGATGGTCACGACCAACGCCTGTTCGCGGAACTCCGCGTCCAGCGGGTAGAGGGGCACCACCACCTCCCCCCAAGGGAAGGGCAATCTTTCCAGCGCTTGCCGTCCCGAGGCCAGGTCGCACAGCACGTGGGAGGCCATTTTGTTCCACAAAAAGCTTTGGTAGGCGGAAAGCCACAGGGAGAGGACACGGGGGGTGATGAGGTTCACAGCGCGCTTGTAGTCCTGGGGGTGGTCGCAGAGGAAGGTGAGGACGCTGCGGAGGTTTCCCCGTGGGGCGGCGGCCTTGAGGCGGGGCCAATCGCCCCAGCTTTCTCGGGCCTGTCGTTTGAAGCGAAGCACCGGCGGTGGGTCCCCGACCAGCGGCTCGGCCAAATAGGCCCTAAGCGCTTCCTCCCACCTTCCCAAAAGCAGAAGCTTTCCGGGGAAGCCCAAGCGGGCGCTGAAGGAGCCAAACCGCTGGAGGTCGAAGTAGTTGGGGAACCCCTCGCGACCGATCATCTCGAACTGGGTGCGGATGTGCTCCGCCTCGCGGGCATGAACGTCCCGTAAGGTCACGGTGAACTCGTTTTGTCCCAAATCCCGGGGCCTCAAGGGCCGAGAAAGGAAGCCCACCAGTTGCGCGGAAAACCCTTTGCCCTCGATGTGGGAAGGTGCAAGGCGGGCGTTGATCTTTACCGCTGCGTGTTGGATTGCCAGGGCTGTTTTGTCCTTGAGGGCCGGGAACTGGACCGAAGAAAGGGGAAGGCCCAGGCGTCCAGCCAGTGCCGCTTGCACCTCCAGCGTGGTGAGATCGCGCTTTTTCACGCGGTAAACGGCGTAAGGCCCGCGCTGTTTCACGGAAAGGTTCAAGGTCTCCGTGACGCGAAAATCCTCGGGAACGACCTTCACCCGCATGGCCTGAGGCGTTCGGCCTCCGAGTTGGGACACGGCGCGCTTAACCGCACGGCCGTGCCTTCGCGAGACCCTCAAACTCCGTGATTTTTTCCGCCAAATAGCCCATGCTTTCTTCCCAAAACCGCCGGGAAGTCAAATCGAATCCAAATCGCCTGGCCAGCTCAGCCACCGGATACATCCCCACCGAGGCCAACAGCTCCTCGTAACGCGCGAGGAACCCCTCCCCTTCCTCCCGGTAGCGCGCGTAAAGCCCCAAGCCAAAAAGAAGGCCAAACGTGTAGGGGAAGTTGTAAAAGTCGGCTCCGTAGTAGTGGGGCTTCACCGCCCACATGTAGGGGTGGTAGGTGGCCAAA
>CALKFO010000048.1 GCA_938084765.1 Candidatus Bipolaricaulota bacterium
GGCTGGCGTCGGGGGCTTCTCCTCCCGGATCTCCCCGGTGTGGACACGGTGCAGGAACAACTGCGCATCGCCAAGATGAAGGCCGGGCTTTCCCCCGACGAGCCCTGCCAGCTTTACCGCTTCACCGTGGAGCGCCACGGCGAAAAATAGAGTTCCTGGGGGTATAGGGTTGAGCGCGTCTCGAACGGATAGGGACCAGAATCTCGGCCAAAGGGAAGCCCGGGAGCATGCATGCGCCCTCAGTCCTGCGCGCTTCCGGAAGGCTTCGGGGCCAGCAGGCCGCCGTCGGCCAGGGATCTCGCGGCATTCAGCATCTCTTCCGGCGCGTGGTCCAGGGAATCGGGGTAGAACGTGAGGGCCACCGGCTCAGGCAGATCCGCGACCTTGATCCACACCCAGAACCAGGTGAACTTGCCGGCGGGTTCCGGCGGGAACGGGATCCCCAGGGTGGGGAGGTGGGCCATCCACCGCAGGTACAAGCCCTCGGCGTGGGCGGGCGCAGGGGCTTGGGCCAAGAAGCATTGGCCTCGATCGAGGATGTGGAACCGCACGTGTGACCTCAACCCGACCCATGAACGCCCCGCGCTGGAGCCGAAGGAAGTGAACCAGGGCCGCGAGGCCGGTGCGCTCCGGGTTGATGTGGGTCTGGACATCCTGGTCCGTGTACGCCAGGGGCCAACCTCCGTGGTCGAGGGCGCGTGCGGCTTCCCTGAGGTCGGGCTCCAAAGGATGGTTTCCCGGAGCTGCGCGGCGAGGTCCGCGGGTAAGGGCGAAAACGCGCGACAACTCTTTGCCTGTCACCTTTTCTTAGATCTTCCCGGGGATGCCGCCCCCTTGGCGGCGGTCGTGCTGGGGGACAACGGTTTGCGGATGAGGGTGCGCTGAAGGGCGAGGTTGCCCCTCAAGCGCGCTCCGCCGAACGGGCCCGGTGTTGGCCCGTGGCCCGGTGGCCAGGCCGGGCTACAATGCTCGCAGCTTCATCCTCCATGGGCCGCGGGGAGTTCCGGGGTTCATCCAGCGGAGCAAGGGAGCCATGAAGGTGTACGTACATACTTTGGGCTGTCGGGTCAACCAGTACGAGGCCCAATTTTTGGCGGAACAGCTGGCGCATTTGGAGGGACCGGGGGAGGTGCACGTGGTGAACACGTGCACCGTGACGGCCCTCGCGGACCGGAAGTCCCGCAAGCTTGTGGCTCAACTCAAGCGGGGGCATCCGGGAGCGGTGGTGGTGGCGGTGGGCTGTGGTGCGGACGGAGCGGCGGCGGGCCTGAAGCGGGCCGGCGCCGACTTGGTGGTGAGCAATCGGGACAAGGCCCGCCTTCCGCAGATCCTCGCGGCGTATCTGGCCGGCCGGGCGTGGGAGGCCCCGGGCTGGCCCAACCTGGCCGAGGAGAGGGTCCAGGGCCCGTTCCCCCGGGCGCGGGCCCTCCTCAAGGTCCAGGACGGCTGCAGCCAGGCCTGCACGTTCTGCCGGACCTGGCAAGTGCGGGGCCCTCTGCGCAGCAAACCCCCTCAAGTGGCGCGCGGGGAGGCAGAAGCCCTCGCGGCCGCAGGCCACCAGGAGATCGTGGTCACCGGGGTGAACCTGGCCCAGTACGGGTGGGATCTTCCCGAGCGCCCAAGCCTTGTGGACCTTCTGGAGGAGCTTCTGCGGGTGGAAGGGGTCCGCTATCGCTTGACCTCCCTTAATCCCGAGGGGCTCACCCCTGCGCTCATCGAGCTTTTTGCCCGCGCGCCCCGGCTTTGCCCGTATTTGCACATGCCCCTGCAGTCCGGAGATGATCGCATCCTTTCCGCCATGGGGCGGGCGTACACCGCCGCGGAATACCGGGAGAAGGCCCTGGCCTTCTTGCGGGCTGTGCCCAAGGCCACCTTGGGTGCGGATGTCCTGGTGGGTTTTCCGGGCGAGGACGAGGAGGCGTTCTCCCACACTGTGGAGCTTCTGGGGGCTCTTGTGCCCCTCAACGTCCATATCTTTCGCTACTCGCCGCGGCCGGGAACCCCTGCGGCCAGGCTGCCGGGGCGGGTGGACCCGCGGGAGGCCGCCCGCCGCAGCGCCGAACTCGCCCAGCTGGCCAAACGCTGGTCGTTGGAGGCCCGACAGCGCTTCCTTGGGGCCACCTTGGAGCTTCTTGTGGAGGAACAGGAGGGCCGCTGGTGGGTGGGCCACACGGAGAACTACATCCGCCTGGGCGTGGCGGGCTCCCCGCCCCTCCGGCGCGGTACAATTGTGCCGGTGAGAGTGGTGCGCATTGCTGAGGATTGGAGCGAGGGGGTGGTGTTCGATCGCCCGCAAGACCGCGGAGATCTCCCTTCCTAGCCAGGACGTGGCGTTGGGCGTCCTCGGCCAGTACAACCGCAACCTGCGTCTGATCTCCCAGCTGTTCAGCCAGGCCAAAATCATGGCCCGGGGGGACCGTATTCTCATCGAGGGCGAGGCGGAGGATGTGGAGAAGCTGGAGAAGATCTTCGGGAAGCTCGTGGAGGTGGCACGCACCGCGCGCGCGCCCTCCGTGGAGGAGGTCCGGTACCTCATCAGCCAGGTGGAGGAGGGGGGTGACCTCACCGGCGTCCTCACGGATGTGATCCAAATCACCCATTGGGGCGAGGCCATTCGGCCCAAGACCGCTGGGCAAAAGCGGTACATCGAGGCCATCAAGGAGAACGACGTCGTGTTCGCCATTGGGCCTGCAGGTACAGGCAAGACCTACCTTGCCGTGGCCATGGCCCTCAACTACCTCCAGCAGGGGAAGGTCAAGCGCATCATCCTCACCCGGCCGGCGGTGGAGGCCGGCGAACAGCTGGGGTTCCTCCCCGGCGACATCTTCCAGAAGGTGAACCCGTACCTCAGGCCCCTGTACGACGCCATCTACGACATGATCCCCGCTTCTGAACTGGAGAAATACATGCAAACCGGGCGCGTGGAGATCGCGCCTTTGGCCTTCATGCGTGGCCGCACCCTCAACAACGCCTTCATCATCCTGGACGAGGCCCAGAACACCACCCACACCCAGATGAAGATGTTCCTCACCCGTCTGGGCTTTGGGTCCAAGGCGGTGGTGACGGGTGACATCACCCAGATCGACCTGGTGGGCGTACCCTCCGGGCTAGCGGAGGTGCCGCGGATCTTGGCGGGCATCCCCGGGATCGCCATCGTTTACCTGGACCGGGCCGATGTGGTCCGGCACCCCTTGGTCAAGGCCATCATCGAGGCCTATGAGCGCGCGGAGAAAGCGGGCAAAGGGGAGGTGAACGGCGGTGTCCGTCCCCAAGGAGATTCGGGAGCGGGTGGAGAGGCTGCGTGAGGAGATCCGGCGCTACGACTATCACTACTACGTCCTGAACCAGCCTCTCATCTCCGATGCTGAGTACGACAAGCTTTTCCGCGAGCTCCTCGAACTCGAGCGGAAGTATCCGGAGCTGGTGACCCCGGACTCACCCACGCAGCGGGTGGGGGCGCCGCCGGCGGAGGAGTTCGCGCCTGTGGAGCACGCCATCCCCATGCTTTCGCTGCAAAACTGCTTCAACGACGAGGAGCTGGAGGAGTGGGACGAGCGGGTGCGCCGGCTCCTCGGTGGGGAGCCGGTGGAGTACGTGTGCGAGCCCAAGCTCGATGGGCTGTCGGTGGAGCTCGTGTATGTGGACGGGGTGTTCACCGTGGGGTCCACCCGCGGGGACGGCCGGGTGGGCGAGGACGTGACCCGCAACCTGCGCACGATCAAGCAGGTGCCGTTGCGGCTCTTCCCCCTGGACGGGCGGGTGCCCCGGCTCTTGGAGGCCCGGGGCGAGGTGTACATGGAAAAGGAGGCGTTTCGTCGGCTGAACGCGGAGCGGGAGCGGGCGGGCGAGCCCTTGTTCGCCAACCCCCGCAACGCCGCGGCCGGCAGCCTCCGCCAATTGGACCCCAACGTCACCGCCTCCCGCCCCCTCAAGATCTTCTTCTACGCCCTGGGTCGGGCCGAGGGGATCGACATCCGCACCCAAGAGGAGCTCCTCACCACCTTCCCCAAGCTGGGCCTTCCCGTGAACCCCCTGTGGAAGAAGTGCCGAACGCTTGCGGAGGTGAAGGAGTTCTACCGGGAGCTGTTGGCCCGCCGTCACGAGCTCCCCTACGAGGCCGACGGGATGGTGGTGAAGGTCAACGATTTCGCCCAGCGGGAGGTTTTGGGCGAGGTGTCGCGGGCGCCGCGCTGGGCGGTGGCCTACAAGTTCCCGGCGGAGGAGGCCACGACCCGTGTCCTGGACATCATCGTGCAGGTGGGGCGCACCGGCGCCCTCACCCCGGTGGCCCTCCTGGAGCCCGTGGAGGTCTCGGGCGCCACGGTGTCCCGGGCCACGTTGCACAACGAGGACGAGATCCGCCGCAAGGACGTCCGCATCGGCGACTGGGTGATCGTGCGCCGCGCGGGCGAGGTCATCCCCGAGGTGGTGAAATCCATCCCCGAGCGCCGCACCGGCCAGGAGCGGGAGTTCAAGATGCCCGAGCGCTGCCCGGCCTGCGGTGGTCCGGTGGTGCGCCCGCCCGGCGAGGTGGCTTACCGCTGCGAGAACTTGTCCTGTCCGGCGCGCATCAAGGAGTCCATCCGCCATTTTGCCTCCCGAAGGGCCATGGACATCGAGGGCCTCGGGGAAAAGCTCGTGGATAAGCTCGTGGAGACCGGGCTTGTGCGCAAGCTCTCCGATATCTACCGGCTCAGGAAAGAGGACCTGGTCAACCTTGAGCGCATGGGCGAAAAATCCGCGCAGAACCTGCTTGATCAGATTGAGCGCTCCAAGAACGCGGGTCTGGCCCGCCTCATCTTCGCCTTGGGCATCCGCTACGTGGGCGAGCACCTGGCGGAGGTGTTGGCCGAGCACTTCCCGTCGTTGGAGGCCTTGAGCCAAGCGGATTATGACGAGCTCCTCCAGATTCCGGAGGTTGGGCCCCGCATCGCCCAAAGCATCGTGGACTTCTTCAAAAACGAGGAGAACCGCGTGCTCATCCAGGAGCTCAAGGAGCTCGGGGTTCGGACGGAGGCGGAGAGGCCCAGGGAGGGGCCGCTTTCCGGGAAGACGTTCGTGTTCACGGGGGCCCTTTCCGCCTTCACCCGGGAGGAGGCCCGCAGGCTGGTGGAGGCCTTGGGGGGGCGGGTGGCCTCCGGCGTCTCCCGCAAGGTGGACTACGTGGTGGTGGGCGCGGACCCCGGCGAGAAGCTGCGCCGGGCCCAGGAGCTGAGGATCACCATCCTCACTGAGGAGGAATTCCGCAGGCTGGTGGGCCGCTAAGCCGAGGCGATGAGCCGGCGGTAGAAGTCCAGGGCCTTTTCGCCCCAGGCCTCCTTGAGCTTCTTGAGGGCCCGGTCCTCGATCTGGCGCACCCGCTCCCGGGAGATGCCCAGCCGCTCGCCGACCTCCGCCAGGGTCAAGGGTCGGGGCCCTTCCAGGCCGTAGCGCCAGCGCAGGATCTGGGCCTCCCGCTTGGGGAGCTTGTCCACGAGCTCCAAGAGCTCCTCGCGGAAGAGCTCGATGAGGGCGGCCCGCTCCGGCGTGGGCAGGCTCTCGTCGGCCACCATCTCCTCCAACGACTCGGCTTCCTCTTCCTCGCCCACGGGCAGATCCAGGGACACCACGCTGCCCAAGGTTTCCCGGAGGCGGAGGATGCGTTCCGCGGTGAGGCCGGGCGCGACGAGGATGTCCTCGCTTTCCTCGATCCCTTCCGCGCCGAAGCTCGCCTTGAGGCGTTGGAAGCGCACGATGGCCCGGAAGAGGTAGGCGGGGATGCGGATCATCTGGGACTGCCGCTCGATGGCCTGCCCGATGGCCTGGCGGATCCACCAGCGGGCATAGGTGGCCAGGCGCACGCCCCGGGAGGGGTCGAACCGGTCCACCGCCTCGATGAGGCCGATGTTCCCCTCCTGGATGAGGTCGAGGAGGTCCAGCCCGGTGTCGCCGTATTCCTTGGCCATGGACACCACCAGGCGCAGGTGGGAGACGATGAGGCGTTCGCGGGCGGCGCGGTCCCCCTGCTTCATGCGCGAAACCAGCTCCTTCTCCGCGGCCTCGGAGAGCATGGGGGTGCGGGCCACCTCCGCCAGGTACAGGCGGAGGATGTCCACCTCCTCTTCGGGCTCCACGAGCCCTTCCAGCTCCTCCCGCGGCTCCTCCATCCCGCGAAAAGTGTAGCGCCCTGCGCGGAGGCCACAAGACTTGCACGTCCCCCAAGATCGTGTACACTGATCCTTGCAGGACCGAACGAAGTGCAGCACCGAAGGGGCTGTTGGGGGTTTCCCCAACAAGCAGTAGGGCGCATGGAGTCGGTCGAATTTGCAAGAAAGGGGGGACTCCCAATGGCCATAGGCAAAGTGAAGTGGTTCGACGAGGCCAAGGGTTACGGCTTCATCGCCCAAGAGAACGGGCCGGATGTGTTCGTGCACTTCTCGGCCATCGACATGCCGGGCTTCAAGACCCTGCGCGAGGGCCAGACCGTGGAGTTCGACATCGAGCAGGGGCCTAAGGGCCCGCAGGCCAAGAACGTGCGACCCCGCTGAAGCGGGCGGGTAGCCGGAAAGGAACGTGTTGGGGGCCTAAGCAGGCCCCCTTTTTTTGCCCCGGCCTCTTCCGTGTGGCGTTACGGCCCGCACCAGCCCGGCCTCCGGGGGATGCCCGTATAATGGGGCGTCGACGAAGGGGGACCGATGCCACAGGCTGAGCTTGACCGGCTGTGCGTGAACGCCCTGCGGTTTTTGGCCGTGGACATGATCGAGCGGGCCAAGTCGGGGCACCCCGGGCTTCCCCTGGGGGCTGCGCCCATGGCCTATGTCCTGTGGAGCCGGCATCTGCGCCATAGCCCCCGCAACCCCGGCTGGCCGGATCGGGACCGCTTCGTCCTCTCCGCTGGCCACGGTTCGGCCCTCCTGTACGCCCTCCTCCACCTCTTTGGATATCTGCCCCTCGAAGAGGTGCAGAACTTTCGGCAATGGGGGAGCCGGACCCCGGGGCATCCGGAGGCGGGGCTCACGCCGGGGGTGGAGGTGACCACCGGCCCCCTGGGGCAGGGCTTGGCCAACGCCGTGGGCCTGGCCATGGCCGAGGCCCACCTCGCGGCCCTCTTCAACCGCCCCGGCTTTCCCGTGGTGAACCATTACACCTACGTGCTGGCCTCCGACGGCGACCTCATGGAGGGGGTGGTGGCCGAAGCCGCGTCCCTCGCCGGCCACCTGAAATTGGGAAAACTCATCGTCCTCTACGACCAAAACTTTGTGTCCCTCGCGGGCTCCACGGCCCTTACCTTCACCGAGAACGTGCGCCAGCGCTTCGAAGCCTATGGATGGCAGGTCCTAGAGGTTCCCGATGGGAACGACCTGGAAGCGATCGACGCTGCGTTGGGCGCGGCCAAGGCCGAGCGGGAGAGGCCCTCCTTGATCTGTGTGCGCACCGTCATTGGGTACGGTGCGCCCACCAAGGCGGGCACGTTCCATGTGCACGGTGCGCCCCTGGGGCCGGAGGAGGCCCGGGCCGCCAAGCGCGCCTTGGGCTGGCCGGAGGAGCCGCCCTTCTTCGTGCCGGAGGAGGTGCGGGCCCATTTCGCCGCCCTGCGCGCCCAGGCCGAAGCCCAAGAGGACGCTTGGCACGAGCTCTTCTCCGCCTACGAGAAGGCCTATCCCGAGCTTGCCCAGGAATTCCGCCGCCGCATGAGGGGGGAGCTTCCCCCCCGCTGGGACGAGGACCTGCCCTCCTTTGAGCCCGGCACCAAGGTCTCCACGCGCAAGGCCTCGGAAACGGTGCTCCAGGCCCTGGGAGAGCGCATCCCTGAGCTTGTGGGAGGCTCGGCGGACTTGAACCCGTCTTGTTTCACCTGGCTTAAAGGGAAGGGGGACTTCCAGGCGCCGCCGGACCCGGGCCCGGTGCAGGGCGCGGTGGGCGGGGGCTGGAGCTACGCCGGCCGGAACATCCATTTCGGCGTGCGGGAGCACGCCATGGGCGCCATTGCCCTGGGCCTGGCCCGGCACGGCGGCCTGATCCCCTTCTGCGGCACCTTCCTTGTGTTTTCGGACTACATGCGGCCGCCGGTGCGCCTGGCCGCCATGAGCCACAGCCCCGTCATCTTCGTCTTCACCCACGACTCCGTGGCCGTGGGCGAGGACGGCCCCACCCATCAGCCCGTGGAGCAGCTCATGAACCTGCGGTGCGTCCCCAACCTCGTAGTGATCCGGCCGGCGGACGCCAACGAAGTGCGCGAGGCCTGGATCGCGGCCCTGCGCCGCCGGGAGGGCCCCACCGCCCTCATCCTCACCCGCCAGGACGTGCCGGTTCTTCCCCGCGCGGGCCTGGCCGGCCCGGAGAACCTCCATCGCGGCGGCTACGTGCTCTGGCAGGCCCAGCAAGGCACTCCTGACCTCATCCTCATCGGCACAGGATCCGAGGTCCTGGTGGCCCTCGAGGCTGGGAGGAAACTGGCCGAGGAGGGGATCAACGTGCGGGTGGTGGCCATGCCCAGCTGCGAGCTTTTTTTGGCCCAGCCCCCGGAATACCAGGAGGAGGTGCTGCCCAAGGCGGTGCGGGCGCGGGTGGCCGTGGAGGCCGGCTGCCCCCTGGGCTGGGAGCGCTTCGTGGGCCTGGATGGCGCGGTGGTGGGGATCGCCCGGTTCGGCGCCAGCGCGCCAGGCTCCCTGGTGCTGGAAAAACTGGGGATCTCCGTGGAGAACGTGGTCCGCGTGGCCCACACCGTGTTGGCGCGGGTTTCTCCCGCCTAAGGCGCTCCAGGGAAGGCTTGTTTCAGGCCTTCCTGGTAGGCGCGGACGAATTCCGCCACGAAGGCGTCGGCCGGGTGGTCCCGGATCTCCTTGGGCGTCCCCACCTGCACGAATTTCCCCGCCCGCATCACCGCCACCCGGTCGCCTAAAAGAAAGGCCTCCGCAAGATCATGGGTCACGTACACGGTGGTGGTGCGGAGCTCGTGGTGGAGGCGGCGGATCTCCTGGCGGGCGCGGGCCCGCGCCGGCGGGTCCAGATGGCTCAAAGGCTCATCCAGGAGGAACACCTTGGGCGGCAGCACCATGGCCCGGCCCAGGGCCACCCGCTGCTTTTGGCCCGCGGAAAGCTCGCCAGGGCGCCGGGAAAAGAGGGCCGGGGGGATGCCCAAGCGGCGCACCACCCCTTCCACCCGGGCCTGGATCCTGGACGCCCGTTCCCCGCGCAGCTTGAGGGGAAAGGAGAGGTTGGACCACCGCCGCGGGTCATACACCTCCAGGTGGGGATAAAGCGCGTAGTCCTGGCCTTGGAACACCATGCGCACCCCGCGCTCCCGCGGAGGAAGGCCGTTCACCACGGTGCCGTCGAAGTAGATCTTTCCTTGGTCCGGCTGGAGGAGCCCGGCCAGGAGCTTGAGGAGCGTGGTCTTCCCGCAGCCGGTGGGACCCACCACCACGAAGAACTCCCGGTCCAGGATGCGCGCGGTGAGGTCCTCCACGGCCGTCACGGAGCCGAACCTCTTGGTGACCCCTTGGAGGACGATCTCCGGCACCCTTCACCTCCGCCAGAAGAGGAGGCGGCGTTTGGGCTTGGGCTGGGCGGGCTGGATTTCGCCGGCGGCGCGGGCGGCGCGCACAGCCTCCTCCCAGGTCCCCCGGGCGCGGGCTTTGCCTTCCCACAGGGCGGCGAAGCGCCGCAGGGCCTCCTCGGCGTCCCGGCGGGGCACCCCTCGGCCGCCCCGCGCCAAGGACCGCAACACCTCGCCCAGGGCCGCCGTGTCCGGCTGAATGTGCACCTCCTCCCCCTCCTCGACCAGCACGTAGCGGGTGGCCTCCATGAGCAGGCCGAACACCGCTTGATCCACCTGGCCTAGAGGAAGAACCTCCTCCACGAACTCCCGGTCGGCCTCGAAGAACTCCCGCCGCAAAACCTCACGCCATCCCATGTTCCCCCTCCAACAGCCTTTGCATCTCCCCAAGAGCCCGGCGCAGAAAGGCCTCCTCCACCGTTCCCCTGGGGGTGGGCGTTTGCAAAGCTCGCTTGGGGATGGGCAAGGTGGCGAGCTCGAACCCTTCCCGCTGTTTGAACGCGTGCTTTCGGCGGAGGATCTGCACGCCCAGGGTTTGGAGGTCTTGGGTGCTGCGCTCCACCCCGAGGGTGGCCAAGGCGGCGCGGATGGTTTCCGAGTCGTAGATCCCCCGCGCGAAGAAGCAGACGACCAAGGAGGAGAGGACCTGGCGGCGGGCCTCCTCGGCGAACAGGCGCTGCGCGAGCTCCTCCGGGGAGAGGCTCGCCCCGCGCTGTAGGCATTCCTGGTCCACGGCGTAGCCCGCGGAGTCCAGGTGGGAATGGCGGGCCCCGGAAAGGTAGGTGAGGAGGGCGCCGGGGCCGGTGTGGTAGCCGGGCATCTCGTTGCCCCCAAAGTGCAAGGCGAACTCCTCCCCGCCGTACCGGGCGGAGGCCACGCGCACCCCCTGGCCCAGGGCGGTGTAGAACTCGCCTTCCCTGTTGGCAATGCGGCGGATCATCTCCAGGTAGGGCTCGGGTTGTCCCCAGGCGGGACGGAGCCCCCCGGTCTCCCTTTCGCTGATCAGGCCCCGGGAGAAGGCCTCGGTGGCCCAGGCCAACACCACCCCCGTGGTGATGGCGTCCATCCCCCAAACCTCCACGGCGTCGATGAGCTTCAGGACGTCCTCGGCGCGCTTCATGCCCAACATGCTCCCCAGGGCGTAGAGGGGCTCATGGTCGTAGGAGACGAACGTGGTCTTGTAGAAGTAGGGCTCATGCGGGTGGGGTTCGCGCAGGATCGCCAAGTGGATGCAGGCCACCGGGCAGGCGGAGCAGGCCAGTCTCCGCCCCAGGAACCCCTCGGCCAACCGCTCGCCGGAGAACGCCGGCTCCTGGTCGTAGGCCGTGGCCAAGAGGTTCCGCACGGGGAGGGCACCGATGTGGTTCAAGGGCCGGATGTTTTGGGCGGTGCCCAGGTCGTGGTACTTGCGCATGAGATCGGAGCGGGTGGCCCGCTCCCACAGGTCCCGGTAGAGCTTCTGGTAGCGGGGAGGGTCGGGGATGGGAATGGTTCCCGTGCCGGAGATGACCAGGGCCTTGAGGTTTTTGCTGCCGAACACCGCGCCCAGGCCCAGGCGGCCGAAATGGCGATAGGTTTCGGCGATGACGGTGGCGTAGGTCACCAGGCGCTCCCCGGCGCGCCCGATGCGCAGGATGGTGCGCGCGCCGGAGCCCGGCTCGATCTCCCGCAGGACCCGCCCCACGGTGAGGGAGGAGGAGAGGCCCCACAGGGCGCGGGCGTCGCGGAACTGCACCCGGCCGCGGTGAACCGTGAGGTACACCGGCACCTCGCTTCGCCCTTGGATCACGAGCGCGCCGAACCCCGCCAGGCGCAGGGCCAGGGCGGCCCTCCCCCCACAATGGGATTCCCCGAGGTTCCCGGTGTGGGGAGACTTGAACATGGCCACGGCCTTGGAGGCCAAGGGAAAGAGGGGATTCAACGGGCCTACCGCAAGGATGATGGGGTTTTCCGGGCTGAGCGGATCCGCGCCTTTCGGGCACAGTTCATGGAGAAGTTCGATGGCCACGCCAGCCCCGCCCAAAGCTTTCTCGAAAAGATCGGGTCGCTCCTCCACCCAGCTGCGCTTCTTGGTGAGGTCGATGCGCAAAACCCGGGTGAGCCCCTTATCCACTGCCCACCTCCTCCAGGGCGATCACGCCATGGGGACAGAACGAGGCGCAAAGCCCGCAATGCACACAGATCACGGGCTTGTTGCTCTCCTCGTCCCAGTGGACGGCGCCGAACGGACAGGCAAGGACGCAGGTGCGGCAGCCGATGCAGCGGTCCGGTTGTACCCGCACGCCCACCGGGGCTTTGGTGATGGCGCCGACCGGGCAGGAGGCGGCACAGGGCGGATCCGGGCAGGCCCGGCACACGATCACCACGAACCCGTGTTCCACCCCGCCCACGGAGCGCACGGCGATGGCGGAGCGGGCCAAGCCCCCTTCCCCAAACCGCCGGGAACAGGCCAAGGCGCACAGGAGACAATCCACACAACGGCCGGGATCCACCACGGCCAGGCGTTTAGGCATGGCGTACTCCTTGGGCCACGCGTTCGGCCACGGCCCGGCCCAACGCACGGCCGCGCCGCAGATCCTCCGGGGTGGGAGCTCCCGCGAACTCCAGGCTTTCCACGAGCTCCCAGCCGAGCTCGCGCACCTTCTCCTCCAGCTTTTTCTTGGCCCCGCCGTGCCAGCCGTACGAGCCAAAGAGCCCCACCACGCGGTTCCGCAACCTCTTGCGCTCCAGGAGGCGCAAGAGCTGCTCCACAGGGGGGAAGATGCCGGTGTCGTAGGTGGGGCCGCCGAGGATCAGCCCTTGGTAGCGCCAGGCCTCCTGGATGAGGAAGCTCACGTGGACGCGGCTGGCGTCGAGGGCGCTCACGGGAAGGCCGGCTTCCCGCACGCCCTGGGCCACGGCCTCGGCCATCCTGCGGGTCTCGCCGTACATGGACCCGAAGATGAGGGCCACTCCGGGCTCGCCCTCGTTTTGGGCCCAGCGGCGATAGAGCTCCACGATCCTTCGGGGGTCTTTGCGCCAGATGAGCCCATGCGCGGGAGCGATCACCTCCAGAGGGAGGGTCTGGAGCTTATCGATGGCCCGAAGAACGGCCTGGCTTTGCATGCCCACGATGTTGGAGAAGTACCGCAGGGCCTCGCCCTCGTAGAGCCCGAAGTCCACCTCGTCGGCGAAGAGGGCGCCGTCCAGGGTGCGGAACCCGCCGAACGCGTCGCCGGAGAACAGCACCCTCTCCGTCCGCTCATAGGTGGCCATGGTCTCCGGCCAGTGGACGAAGGGGATGTGGTGGAAGCTCAGGGTTTTTCCGCCCAGGTCCAGGGTTTCTCCGTCCCGTACTGCGCGCACCTGTTCGGTGAGGCCATAGAACCTGGTGAGCATGGGGAGGGCGGACGGAGCGGCCAGGATCTCCGCGTCCGCCGCCACGCGCCCCAGGAGGGGGAGGGCGCCGGAGTGGTCGGGCTCCATGTGGTTCACCACAAGGTAGTCAATGCGCGCCGGGTCCAGGACCTGCGCGATGTTTCCCAAAAGCTCCTCCGCGTAGCAGCTCTTCACGGAGTCGATGAGGGCGACTTTTTCGCCCACCACCAGGTAGGCGTTGTAGCTCACCCCGTAGGGCAGCGGCCACAGACCTTCAAAGAGGTCGGTAGTGCGGTCGTTCACCCCAACCCAGAAGATCCCCGCCCGAATCTCCAACGGTCCCATAGCGCCGCGCATGGTATTCGATCCCCATGGCATAGGCAATCCGCGCCGTTTGACCTCTCTCATGGGGAAGATTGACGGAGATCATGGACCGGGGAAGGGGCCAGGGCTACCTTCAAGGGGTGCGGCAAGAGCTGCGGATCGCCGGGTTTGGCGGGCAGGGCGTGATCTCCGCGGGCCGGATCACGGGGCAGGCCGCGGTCCTCTACGATGGGAAACAGGCGGCGTTCACCCAGTCCTACGGCCCCGAGGCCCGGGGCGGGGCCTGCGCCGCCGAGGTCGTCATCTCCGATGCGCCCGTGGCTTACCCCCTGCTCACCGTGCCCGATGTGGCCATCCTCATGTCCCAGGAGGCCTACGAGAAATATGCCCACGAGATCAAACCGGGCGGGATCCTCATCGTGGACCCGGACCTCGTGAACCACGACGAGCCGAAAGA
>CALKFO010000049.1 GCA_938084765.1 Candidatus Bipolaricaulota bacterium
AAAACCGTTTTGGATGGTAACGATACGGCATATGCTGGTAGCAAGCATAGCCCACGGCCTTCCCCTCGACCTCCGCCAGGTAATAGCGCAACACGTACCTTTGTCGGTCGAAGTTCTCGTAGTCGTAGCGGAGCTCCTCCACGGTGGAGCGGTGCTCGGGATCGCAGAGGTTGTCGATCTCCGCGACCGCAGTAAAGTCCTCAGACGTTCCGGCAAATGGCCGGATCCTCAGGTTCATCAGGCTGCCCCCTCCTCCCTTTGCGGGCCTCTAGGATCAAATGGTAGATCGCGCGCGCAGGAAGACCAAAGCGTTGGGCCAGGACCTTCCGCGCCTCCTTGGGCGACAGGTTTTGGGAAAGAAGCGCCTCGTATTGGGCCAAGATCTCCTCTGCCTTGGGCAGGGCAGGCGGGCTGGGCGTGGGCTTTTCCGCTGGGCCCACGAGCACCACCACCTCGCCTAAAATCCTTTCCCGCTGGGCAAATGCCGCGTGAACGTCGCGCGCTTTGCCCCGCACGAACTCCTCGTGGAGTTTGGTGAGCTCGCGCGCTACCACCACCGGCCGCTCCGGCGCGTGCTCGGCAAGGAGGGAAAGCAGGGGGAGAAGCCGCTGGGGGCTTTCGAAAACTACAAGCGTGTAGGGCAAGGCCAGAAACTCCGCAAGCCACTTCCTTCGCGCTCCCATGGCTCGCGGTGGATAGCCCGCGAACACAAAGGGCTGGGGCGGCAGTCCGGAGGCCACGAGGGCCGCAAGCACCGCGGATGGTCCGGGAACGGGCACCACGGGGATGCCCTCGGCCACGCAGGCCCGCACCAAGGGATACCCGGGATCCGCCAGGAGGGGGGTCCCGGCATCGGAGACCAGGGCCACGTTCTTGCCCGCGCGCAGGAGGGCCAACACCCCCTCCGTGCGCTCCTCCTCCACCCCCTGGTAGAGGCTGGGCGCAAGGGGGGTGGAAATACCGTAGTGGGAAAGAAGCTGGCGGGTGCGGCGCGTGTCCTCGGCCACGATCACGTCCACCTCTTTCAGGACCCGCAGGACCCGCAGGGTGACGTCTTCTAGATTCCCAATGGGGGTAGCGCAGATGTACAAAGTGCCTGGCACATCGGGATTATACGCTTGCAAAAAGGACGAGGCCGCGCTAAGTTGCTTGGGTATGGAGGACCGGATCAAGGCCCTACGGGAGAACCTGGCGCGCCTCGGTCAGGGGATCGACGTGGAGGGTTTGCGTGCGCGCATCCACGCCTTGGAGGCGGAGATGAGCCGGCCGGAGTTCTGGAACGATCGCCTCTCCGCTCAGGCCAAGGCCAAGGAGCTGGAGGCCGCGCGCGAACGCCTCCAGAACTACGAGGCCCTTCTGCGGGAGCTGGAGGACATCGAGGTGCTTTGGAACCTGGCCCAGGAGGAGGACGACGAGGCCGCGCGGGAGGAGGCCCAAGCCCGGCTCTTGGAACTGGAGGAGAAGTTCGCCCGTGCCCGCACCGAATTCCTCCTCACCGGCCCTTACGATCCCAACGATTGCTTCCTTTCCATCAACGCGGGGGCGGGGGGCACCGACGCCATGGACTGGGCCGAGATGCTCCTGCGCATGTACACCCGTTTTTGCGAGCGCGCCGGGTTTGAAGCGCGACTGGTGGACGAGACCCCGGGTGAGGAGGCGGGGATCAAATCCGCAACGCTAGAGGTACGCGGCCGTTATGCCTACGGGATCCTCAAGGGCGAAACCGGGGTGCATCGGTTGGTGCGTATCTCCCCCTTCGATGCCGCTCATCGCCGCCACACCTCGTTCGCTGCGGTCACCGTCACCCCCATCGTGCCCGAAGGCGATGTGGAGTTGAAGGAGGAAGAGCTCCTCATTGAGACCTTCCGTTCCTCAGGACCGGGTGGCCAACACATGCAGAAGAACGAGACCGCGGTGCGCATCACCCACATCCCCACCGGAATCGTCGTCACCTGCCAAAACGAGCGCTCCCAGTACCAGAACAAGATGACGGCCCTCAAGATCCTGCGGGCGAGGCTGCGGGCGTTGATGGAGCAGGAGCGGGTGAAGAAGCTGGAGGAACTGCGGGGCGAGCTCAAGGAGATCGAGTGGGGACACCAGATCCGCTCCTATGTTCTCCAGCCCTATCAGCTTGTAAAGGATCACCGCACGGAGGTGGAAGTGGGGAACGTTCAGGCTGTGCTGGATGGTGAGCTCTGGCCGTTCATCTGGGCCTGGCTGGAGGCCGGCCAAAGGGCCCGGGCTTAACGGCTCTGATACGCCAGGATTCCTGAGATAATGCCTTCGGCAATTCTCTCTTGATACATCGGGTCCTGAAGCTTGGCGCGCTCAGCTGGGCAGGAGAGGTAGCCTACCTCCACCAAGGCCGCGGGGAGCGCGGTGTGCCGCAGGTACAGGGTTTGCCGGCGAACTCCGCGGTCCTGGGCGCCGGTGGCGGCCACCACCGCGCTCTGCAGGGCCTGGGCGAGCCTTAGGCTCTCAGGGTCGGCGTTGGTGTCCACCCACGTCTCCACCCCACATACCTTCGGGTCCCGGTGGTAATTGGCGTGGATGGAAACGTAGAGGGCCGCGCCGAGGGCCTCGGCCAGCCGCACCCGTTCCACCAGGTCCACGTACACGTCGGTTGTACGGGTGAGGATGACCTTCAGCCCATAGGCCGGGGCTTTTTTCTGCACAAGGAGCGCGATAGCGAGGTTGATGTCCTTTTCCTGGATTCCGGCCACGACGGCGCCGGGATCGTGCCCGCCATGGCCGGCGTCGATCACCACCACCGCCTCTGGGGCAGGTTTGGGCGAAAGAAGGACCAGCACAAGGGAGGCCGTGAGGACCAAGAGGAGGAGAAGGCCCAGGCGGTCCACAAGGCGAAGGGTAAAGGCGGCGGCGCTGGGGTTGGGGTCCGGGTGTCTTGGGGCGGAGGGGCATGCGGACCTTGACAAGGGGCTTGGGGGTCGCTACCATTTTTGAAAATGGTTCTCAACTTAGCGCCCATCCCGCTCACGGAAACCCTTCCTGGGCAGGTCGTCCGGGTGCACAGGGTGACGGGGCCGGGCCGCGGGGTGCGCCTGCGCCTGGCCACCTTGGGCATTCGCCCTGGCGCCCTGCTCCGCATCCTCGTGCGCGGCCCAGGCGGCCCCCTCCTCGTGGAAACCGAGGGTGGTCGCGTGGCCCTCGGCCGCGGCCTGGCTCGCCGCATCCTCGTCCTCCCCGAGGCCCAAGGGCATCAGCCGTGAGGATCGCCCTCGTCGGCCAGCCCAACTCCGGAAAGTCCACGCTGTTCAACGCCTTGGTGGGGCTGCGCGCCGTCGCCTCCAACTTCCCGGGCACCACCGTGGAGATCCTGCGCGGCCGTGCCGTGTTGGCCGGAAAACCCGCGGAAATCGTGGACCTCCCGGGCATCTATTCCCTCTTCGCCCAGGACCCCGCCGAACGGGTAGCCCGCGACTTCCTCCTCTCCGAGGAGGTCGACGTGATCGTCAACGTGATCGATGCCTCGGTGCTCTCCCGCTCCCTCACCTTGACCCTGGAGCTGGCGGAGCTCGGCTTGCCCATGGTGGTCGTGCTCAACATGGCCGATGAAGCGGAGCACAAGGGGATCCACATCGATGCGGAAAAGCTCAGCCGGATCTTGGGCGTTCCCGTGGTGTTCACCGTGGCCTCCCGCGGGACGGGCCTCAAGGAGCTGGCGGCCCTCCTTCCCCAAGCGCGTGTTCCCGTGCCCCCCCGCTACTCGGAGCACCTGGAGCACCTGATCGCCGAGGTTTCCTCCCTTCTCCAGGGCCGGCCCGAGGCCCAGAAGTTCCCCCTGCGCTACGCGGCCATCGCCGCGTTGCAGGAGGGGCGGGCATGGCCCGCCGCGGAGCAGGAGACCCTCGCGGCCCAAGGTCTGATGGACCCCGCGGAGCTTCTGGCCAGC
>CALKFO010000050.1 GCA_938084765.1 Candidatus Bipolaricaulota bacterium
GCTTCTTAGTATATCATGCGGCCAGTATGGCCGATAACGCCAAACTTATCCTGGACGAGCTCTTAGCCGAGCTGGAGGAGAGGCGGAAAAAAATCCTTCTGGGTGGCGGAGAGGAACGCATTAAAAAGCAGCACCAGCAGGGGAAGCTCACGGCCCGAGAACGCATAGACTACCTTCTGGACCCGGGGAGTTTCGTGGAACTCATGCCCTTCGCCGAGCACCTGGAAACCGGGCTCATGGAAGGTGTTGAGGCCCCTGCCGATGGGGTGGTAACCGGGTATGGCACCATCGGCGGCCGCTTGGTCTTCGTCTTCAGCCAGGACTTCACCGTCCTAGGGGGCTCCTTGGGCAAGATGCACGGACGTAAGATTGCCAGCCTAATGGACCTAGCGGCCAAGGTGGGGGCTCCCATCATCGGACTCAACGACTCCGCTGGGGCCCGCATCCAGGAGGGGGTGGATAGCCTTTCCGGCTACGGGGAGGTCTTCTACCGCAACGCCATCTACTCCGGGGTGGTGCCCCAGATCTCTGCCATCCTGGGCCCTTGCGCCGGGGGGGCGGTGTATAGCCCAGCCATGACCGATTTCATCCTCATGAGCCGGGGAACCAGCTACATGTTCATCACCGGCCCCGAGGTCATCAAGAGCGTGACCCGGGAGGAGGTGAGCTTTGAGGCGCTGGGGGGGGCGGATGTGCACATGGAAAAGAGCGGGGTGGCCCACCTCGAGGGGCAAAACGACCAGGAGGTCCTGGACCTCATCAAAAAGCTTCTCTCCTACTTGCCGCAAAACAGCCGCGAGAAACCCCCCGTGGTGGAACCCCAAGACGACCCCTTCCGCCCCACCCCCGAGCTTTTAGACATCGTCCACCCCGATGCGAAAAGGCCCTACAACATGCACCAGGTCATCAGAACCCTGCTGGATGGCGGGGAGTTTCTGGAGATCCAGCCCGGCTTTGCCCGGAACATCATCGTGGGCCTGGGCCGCCTGGGAGGGTATCCCGTGGGGATCGTGGCCAACAACCCCCGCTTTATGGCGGGAGCCCTGGATATCAATGCCTCCGACAAGGCCGCCCGCTTCATACGTACCATGGATGCCTTCAACATCCCCATCCTCACCCTGGTGGACGTGACCGGCTTCCTACCTGGGGTGGCCCAGGAGCACGGGGGCATCATCCGCCACGGGGCCAAGATGCTCTTCGCCTACGCCGAGGCCACGGTACCCAAGATCACCCTCATCGCCCGCAAGGCCTACGGCGGAGCCTATCTGGCCATGAACTCCAAGGACATGGGGGCGGACGTGGTCCTGGCCTGGCCCACGGCGGCGGTGGCGGTGATGGGGGCCGAAGGAGCCGCCAACATCATCTACCGCAAGGAGATCCAATCCTCCCCCAACCCCGAGGAAACCCGCCGGCGGAAGATTGAAGAATACCGCCAGGCCTTTGACAACCCCTGGGTGGCCGCAGGAAGGGGCTACATAGATGACGTCATAGATCCCGCCCACACCCGGCGCCTCCTCTACCAGCACCTGAGGATGCTTTGGGAGAAGAAGGAAGAGCGGCCCTTTAAGAAGCACGACAACATCCCGCTTTAGAGTCCTTTAGGGTACCAGGGGTAAAATGCGACCCAAGCATGGTCCGGGTCTGGATTGAGCTTACCCTGGCCAGCCAACGGGAGGCTCTGGCCGAAGCCCTTCAGGCCCGGGAATTCCAGGTGGTGGGCCACCCCTTGGCGGCCCAGGTGGGCCTGGTGGAAGCCGGCTGGGAGGTTCCCCCGCCCCCGCCTCTCCCTTCCCTGGTCCTACTCAGGAGCCGGGAACAGGCGGCGGAGGCCCTCAAACTGGGCTATAAAGGTTACCTTTACCCGGAACAGGGCCTCGCGGTCCTGGCCCAGGCCTTGCGGAAGGTGGCCGAGGGCGAGGTCTGGGCGGAAAGGCGGGTGGTGGCCACCTTGGTGGGGGAGCCCATCCCGCAACTTTCCCCTCGGGAAAGGGAGGTGGCGGCCCTAGCCGCCTTGGGCCTCAGCAATAAGGAGATCGCCAAAGAGCTGGGGATCTCCGAGCGCACGGTCAAGGCCCATCTCTCCGCCGTGTTCCAAAAGGCAGGGATCAAGCGGCGAAGCCAGCTGGCCCATATCCGGTTTCTCACCTAGACTTTCCGGCTCCCTGGTAGTAGTACTTTTTTTCACACGAATTACGCCAAAGGAGCGTTGGCCTCCCCTTGGAAGGTTACTAAGCTAAGGGTGAAAGGAGGTCTTTATACGCCATAATAGGTTCAAGTGGGGAGTTCCTTTGGGGACGGTGCTGCTCCTGATCCTTTCCGCATGCGGCGGGCAGACCGATAAGGCCCCCCTAGGCCCCGCCACGGCGGCGAACCGGCAGGTGGCTACCTATCCCGATTGGAAGGCGGGAAGCGCCTAGGCGGAATGCACGCAGGCAGGGGTGGTCTTTGACGGGGCCTACAAGGTAGACCCACCGGTTAGCGGTACCTACACCGTGGACGCTTACGGCAACACCATCACCGTCACCTTCCCCCCCGATGGCAAGTACGTGGATTGGAGCTCCACCCTGGTCATGACCGCGGTGATCGTCAAGGGAGGTCCAGGGGCCAATGTGTACGTCTATGATCCCCCGGCTACCTCCGATAGTGGCCTGCACGCTCCTCCCAACCAAGGCGGCAACATTCCGAAAATCAGCCATGTGACCTTCTGCTTCCAGTATCGCCTGAACGTGAGCAA
>CALKFO010000051.1 GCA_938084765.1 Candidatus Bipolaricaulota bacterium
GCTGGACGCTTATCTGGCGTACTACAACCACCGCAGGCCCCACATGGCCCTGGGGGGGCTGGCGCCCCTGGAGTTCTTGGCTAAAATGCAAGCGGAGTCGGTCCCCCAGTCTCAGATGTATTGACCGATTACAAGGGCTTGACGGGGATAGGGCCCTTCCGTACAATAACCCTTGCGTCTGCCGGGGTGGCGGAATTGGTAGACGCGCACGATTCAGGGTCGTGTGTCCTCACGGACGTGCGGGTTCAAGTCCCGCCCCCGGCACCAAAAGGCCCCGCTCAGGCGGGGTTTTTGCTATTCTTAAGGCCATGACGCGGGTTCTTTCCGGCATCCAGCCCTCGGGGGAGATCCACATCGGCAACTACCTGGGGGCCATCAAGCAGTGGGTGGAGCTGGGGGAAAGGCTAGGGCGGGAGGCCTTCTTCTGCATCGTGGACTACCACGCCCTCACGAATCCCCTGGCCTACGACCCCAGCACCCTGGCCCGGCGCACCTTTGAAGCGGCCCTGGTGAACATGGCCGCCGGCCTCAACCCGGAGAAGGTCACCCTCTTTGTCCAGTCCCACGTGCCCGAGCACACGGAGCTCTCCTGGGTCTTCACCACCATCACCCCCTTGGGGGACCTCACCCGCATGACCCAGTTCAAGGACAAGGCCGCCAAGCAGGAGGCGGTGTGGAGCGGGCTTCTCATGTACCCCGTGCTCCAGGCGGCGGATATCCTCATCTACAAGGCGGATACCGTCCCGGTGGGGGAGGACCAGGTGCAGCACATTGAGCTCACCCGGGAGATCGCCCGCCGCTTCAACGCCCTTTTTGGGGAGACCTTCCCCGAGCCAGAGGCCCTCCTCAACCCCGAGGCCCCCCGGGTGCCGGGCATTGACGGCAAGGCCAAGATGAGCAAATCCCTGGGAAACACCATCGGCCTTCTGGAGGACGAGGGGAGCATCTGGGAGAAGATCCGCCACCTTCCCGATGACCCCCAGCGCATCCGCCTTTCCGACCCCGGGGACCCGGGGCGGACCGTGGTCTTCACCTACCTTTCCTACTTCGCCCCCAAGGAGCTGGTGGAGGCCTTAAAGGAGGAGTACCGGAAAGCGGGGATCGGCACCCTGACGGTAAAGAAGGTCCTTTTTGAGGAGATGATGAAGGTCCTCAGGCCCATCCGGGAGCGGGCCGAGGCCCTCAAGAAGGACCCCGACTACGTGATGGACGCCCTCTTGGATGGGGCCAAGCGGGCCCGGGCCGTGGCCCAGGCCACCATGGAGGAGGTGCGGGAAAAGGTGGGCCTCCTCCTTCCCGCCAAGCGCCCGGTGTACCGGTGATCCGGCTGGAGTTCCCCGGTTTTTCCGGCACCCCTTGGGAGCTCCGGGAGGCCCTCAGGCGGGGCCGCCTTTCCCCAAGGGCCATACCCCTTCTCCTGGTGGTGGAGCAGGCCTTGGCCCAGGTGCCGGAGGACCTGAGGCCAAGGAGCGAGCTCCTTCCCCTCCTGGCGGAGCTTTTGCTGCTGAAGCTTTCCCCACAAAAGGCCCTGGTCCCCAAGGAGGAAGGGGAGGAAGCCCCCTTGGTGCAGGTGCTTTTGGACCTTTCCGAGACCGTGGCCTTTTTGCAGAAACGGCTTGAGAAGCGCTCCCGGCTCATCCCCGTCTCCCCGCCCCCCCTTCCCAAGCCCGCCCTCCGCCTTCCCCCAAGGGCCTTGGCCGAGGCGGCAAAGCCCTATAGAAGGGCCGTTCTGGCCCTGGGCCGGGAGCCCTTTGGCCTCATGGAGGCCTGGGCCCGGATCCAGGCCTTCCTGCGGGGGCGTCTTCCCTTCCACCGGCTTCCCCTAAGGACTTGGGGGGAGCGGGCCATGGGCTTCGCCGCCCTCTTGGAGGCCTTTCGCTTGGGGCGGGTGCGGCTGGAGCAGGAGGAGAACTTTGGCCCTCTGTGGGTGGAGGCTTTAGAGGCGTCCCAGGAGCTGGAAGCTGGCGTTTTACGGGTTGTAGGGGAAAGATTGAGGGGGGTCAGGGTCTCTAGGCTTTTAGATGGGTACAAAGAGCCCAATGGGTGAGCCGGCAAGGCCCCTTCTGTCCGGTTGCCTAAGCCCTAAGACCCAGGAGGGGAAGTCGCGGGCTGTTCCTTTTTGAGATGCGGAAGGGTGCCGCACGTCTCCTACCATCCCCATCCCATGCGGCAAAAAAGAACCGCCGGGGGCTGGGTTTTTCCCCAACCCCTGGCGGTTGCCATGTCTACGGTTAGTTGTTGCCGCCGCCTGTGTTGTTGTTGCCGCCGCCTGTGTTGTTGTTCTGCCTAGTGAACTGGAAGGTACCGTTCTCGCTGTCGTACGTGAGCTTCGTGTAGTTGGTGCCCTGGAGGTCAGCCTCTACCGTGAAGTTGACGTTGTCAGTCTTTGCTTTGACAACGCAGGTTGACACGGAAATCGGGGGGTTTTGCACGATAGCCGAGCACTGTTTCCCGTTCCCACCCAGGCCGTCTGGGAGGGCACCCGTTACCGGGTTACGATCGGCCTCCACAGAAACCACCACGTTGCGCACATAAGCTTGGGCTGCCGTCTCGTTGGCGCGCTTGCGGGCATTGAGCAGGTTGGGGATAAGAACCGCAGCCAGGATGGCGATGATGGCGATGACGATCAGGAGCTCAATCAGGGTAAAGCCTTTTGCGTTACGCATACCTTCTTACCTCCTTAGAGATTTCCGCGCTTTCATGTATTGCGCGGCCATGAGTGCCTGTTGCCGATGGGCCTACCGTTTACCTGCC
>CALKFO010000052.1 GCA_938084765.1 Candidatus Bipolaricaulota bacterium
GCGGTCTTGTACAGCCGCTCGATCTCAAAGCCCATCTCCTCAAACAGGGTGGCCACGTAGTCGCCGATCTGGCGGCGTTCGTCCTCCACGCGGATGAGGAACTTGAGCACAACCGGCTGCCCTTTGTAGTACCACTTCCCATCCACAAGCTCTGCGCCAAGCTCCTTCATCTTCTCGAAGATGATGGCTTTAGCCTTCTCCGGGTTCGGAGCGTATTTCAACTCCAAGGCACGGGCTACATCCGCCAGACGCGCATAGTCCGGGAAGCTCGGGGTGATCGCGAGGTACCGCGGGACCGCACCCACGCCGCCGTAGAACTCCTGCACGATATAGTCACGATCAATGAGCCAGTTCACGGCCTCGCGAACCTCCTTGAGGTAGAAGGGGTTCAATCGGCCGTCCTTGAACTCCGGCCCGTACGGGTTGAACGTGAGCTCGTTGTAGGAACCGTACGAGACGGAGTATGCCAGGTGCTTGAGGATCAACTCGATCTGCGCTGGATCGGAGATGGTGTAGGCGTAAAGGTCAAGGGCTCCGGTGAGCACCATGTCCAAACCCTTTGCGGTCGTGGGCTCCTCCGTGAACACCACTTCATCCACGAGGGCGCCGGTGCGCGGCTGAGCCCCGACCCCCAACGCTAAAACCAACAAGACAACCCACCACTTTCGCATGTCCAACCTCCTTTTTCGCTGGCTTTCCTGAAAATAAGCCATCGCTCGTTAGATTTCCCGCGTTCCACCTCCTAGCTCACTTTGTACCCGACGATCCTGGCCACG
The DNA here is from genome assembly GCA_938084765.1 of Candidatus Bipolaricaulota bacterium. Lineage (GTDB taxonomy): Bacteria > Bipolaricaulota > Bipolaricaulia > Bipolaricaulales > Bipolaricaulaceae > DTER01. The sequence continues at coordinate 777 of CALKFO010000052.1, forward strand.
GCGGTCTTGAGGTCTGTTCCAGCCGGAAGCTTCACGCTCACCAGGAGCACGCCCTTGGGCGCAAGGCCCACACCCGGAAGCGTGATCGTCCAGTACAGGGGACCGCCCTCAATGACCGCCGGCCCGGTGCCCTGCAGGGCCAACGCCCCCGTCACCGTGCCCTCCACCGCCAGGGAAATCCCCAACTTATTGAGGGAAATCCCGGAGGTGTTGGGAATAACGAGGAGCATATACCCAGGAGCACCAGGCTTCACCTCGTAGCCCAACTTGGGGATGACCGCCTCCACTTTCCCCAAGGCGACTACCCCGACCACTAGGCCCAAAAGGAGGGCCCCGAGCAGCTTGCCCCGCATGACCACCTCCTGGCAAACCTAATTTTAGCAAAAAAACAGGTTGCTGTCAAGGGTTCGCCTCAGGGCTGCTCAAGGGGAAAGGGGGGAGAGGCCACGGGCCAGGGGCGTTTAAGCTAAGGAGAATCCCCGCAGCAAGGCCTGGCGGTTGACCGCCAGGAGCCTTTCGCGGCCGCGCGCGCCGAGCTCCTTGGCCATGGCCTCCGTCACCGCCTCCAGCGGGAATAGGCCCAGGACCTTGACCACCGCGCCCAAGCCCACCATGTTGGCGGCCCGGGCCTCCCCCAGCTCCTGGGCGATCTCGTTCATGGGGAGCGGAAGAATGCGCACGTCCCGCCGGTTTGGGGGCGCGGCCACCAGAGAAGAGTTGAAGATGATGACCCCACCGGGGGCCACACGGGGACCGAACCGCTCTAGAGAAGGCCCGTTCATGGCCACCAGCACCTGGGGACGATCCACGATGGGCGAGCCCACGGGCTCGTCGGCGACCACCACCGTGCAATTGGCCGTGCCGCCGCGCATCTCCGGCCCGTAGCTGGGGAGCCAGGTCACTTCAAACCCCCGCTCCATGGCCGCCTGGGCCAGGACCTTCCCAGCAAGGAGGATCCCTTGCCCGCCGAACCCCGCGAAGATCACCCCGATCTCCATAAACTCCCCCTAATCCCGCACCTTGAGGTCGCCCAAAGGGAAGTACTTGAGCGCCTGCTCCCGCACCCACCTGTTTCCCTCGGCCGGCGTGATCCGGAGGTTGGTGGGACAGGACGCCACCACCTCCACAAGGGAAAAGCCTTTCCCCTCAAGCTGGTTGCGGAAAGCCTTGAGGATGGCTTTTTTCGTCATCTGGACGTGCCGCACGTCGAACACAGCCTGGCGGGTGATGTAGGCGGGCCCATCCAGTTGCGCCAGCATCTCCGACATCTTGAGGGGGTAGCCGGTGAGGCGAACATCGCGGCCCTCGGGCGTGGTCACGGTGCGCATCCCCGGCAGGGTGGTGGGCGCCATCTCCCCCCCGGTCATCCCGTAGATCTGGTTGTTCACGAAGATCACGGTGATGTTCTCCCCGCGGTTGGCCGCATGGACGGTCTCGGCCGTGCCGATGGCGGCCAGGTCCCCGTCCCCTTGGTAGGTGAACACGATGAGGTCAGGGTTGGCCCGCTTGATCCCGGTGGCCACCGCACAGGCCCGGCCGTGGGCCGCCTGAGCAAAATCACACCGGAAAAATTCGTACAAGAACACGGCACACCCCACCGGGGCCACACCCACCGTCCGCTCCTGGATCCCCAGTTCGTCGATGACCTCGGCCACAAGCCGGGTGATGATCCCGTGGTGGCATCCGGGGCAATAGGTGAAGCGCTTTTCTGAAAGGGATTTGGGCCGGGTGTACACGGGAACAAAGCCGGCCGGCACCTCCGTCTTAACCACCGACATGCTTTTTCACCTCGCTTAGGATTTCGTCCGGGGTGGGCACGACGCCCCCCAACTCCCCATAGAACGGGGTTTTCGCCCGCCCTTCCACGCTCAAGCGCACGTCCTCCCACATCTGGCCGGCAGAAAGCTCCACGGTCAAAAAGACCGGGACGCGGCTGGCGAGCTTGCGCAGCGGCTCGGAGGGGAAAGGCCAGAGGGTGATGGGCCGAAAAAGCCCCACCCGCAGCCCCTCCTTTCGGGCTCGCCGCACCACCGTCTTGCAGATCCGCCCCATCGTGCCATAGGCCACCAAAACCAGCTCGGCGTCCTCCGTCTCGTACTCTTCCCAGCGCACCTCGTTCCGCTCGATCTCACGATAGACATCCCAGAGGGCACGCAGGATCTCCCGGAATCTGTGAGGATCGAGATCGAAACTTGATGCCACGTTGGGATCGCGTCCCTTGGCCCCACTGAGGGCCCAGGGCTTGGGAGGGATCCGCTCCAAGGGTATGGGCTCAGGAAGCTCCACAGGCTCCATCATCTGCCCGAGCATGCCATCGGCGAGGATCATGGCCGGCACACGATAGCGATCGGAAAGGTCGAAGGCGAGCATGACCAATTCCGCGGCCTCCTGCACGGTGGAGGGAGCGAGCACGATGAGGCGGTAGTCGCCGTGTCCTCCGCCCTTGGTGGCCTGGAAGTAATCCCCCTGGGCGGGCGCGATGTTGCCCAAGCCCGGGCCAGCGCGCATGACGTTCACAATCACAGCCGGCAGCCGAGCACCGGCCAGGTACGAGATTCCCTCCATCTTGAGGGAGATCCCCGGCGAGGAGGAGGAGGTCATGGTGCGCACGCCTGCGGCCGCCGCGCCGTAGACCATGTTGATGGCGGCGACCTCGCTTTCCGCCTGGAGGAAGACCCCACCGCGGCGGGGAAGGTGACGGGCCATGTACTCCACGAGCTCGCCCTGAGGGGTGATGGGATAACAAAAATAGCACCGGCACCCGGCACGGATGGCCGCCTCGGCCATCGCCTCGTTCCCCCGCATGAGCACCTTCATGTGGCCTCCTTCACCTTCCGAAAGAGGTAGACCTCAATGGCGGCATCAGGGCACATCTGCGCGCACATCGTACAGCCTGTGCATTTTTCGGGTGCGGCCATCATGGCCACGTTGTACCCATAACGATTAAACGTGGAGGAGACGGCGAGAACGCCAAAAGGGCAGGCCTCCACGCATAGCCCACAACCCTTACAACGGTCGGCATCGATCACCACCATTCCCTTGGGCATATCACTCTCCTAAGGCCCGGGAGAGGCGTTCATTGCGGCGGCGGCGGATGGTGTTGAGGGCAGCCTCCGCCTCCGCCAGCCACCGGCTCAACCGCCACTCCAGGCGCTCCTCCGTTCGTTGGGGCTCCGCTACGTTCACCACGCGCTGGGAGAGCATGGTCCGGAACTCCACGGCCTCGCGATGGAACTCCGCCACCTCCCGATCCAGTTCCGTCACCCGGCGCAGGGAAAGCGTGGGCCGGCCCAGCCGATCGTAGCCGATCACCTTGACCAAGAGCTCCGTTCCCTCTTGCAGCCACTCCTCCACCCGATTCACCGGCTCCTCCGCGATCTCCGAAAGGTGCAGGAAACCCTGGGTCTCCTCGTCCAAAGCGAGCAGGGCCCCATGGGGCAGGATCTCCAGGACCTTGGCCCACACCAGGTCGCCCACGCGGTAGCGCTCGGCCATGGTCACGCCAGGTAACAGGCTACCCCATGATCCCCGGAGACCACAAGGGGCGGATGGGGGGAGGTGCGGCACACGTCCTGGGCCTTAGGGCATCGGGGAAGGAAGCGGCACTGAGGCGGGGGATTGATGGCCGCGACCACATCGCCCTTGATCTCCGGGGGTTCCCGCTTGTACGTGGGATCCGGCACGGGAACCGCAGCGATCAGGGCCTGAGTGTAGGGGTGCTTGGGGCGCTGCAGGACCTCCTCTGTGGGCCCCATTTCCACGATCTTCCCCAGGTACATGATGGCCAGGCGATCGCACATGTAACGGGCCACGGCCAGGTCATGGGTGATGTAGAGGTAGCTCACCCCCAATTCTTGGCGCAGCCCCAAAAGGAGGTCCATGACCCCTGCCCGAATGGATACGTCCAGCATGGAGGTGGGTTCATCGGCCACCACGAATTTGGGGCGAACGACCATGGCCCGGGCGATGGCCACCCGTTGCCGCTGACCTCCGGAAAGCTCGTGGGGATAGCGAAACATGAAAGTCTCCGGCGGGGTGAGGCCCACCTGCGCGAGGATCTCCGCCACCCTGGCCTCCCGCTCCAGGAGCGATCCCACGCCCTGGATCACAAGAGGCTCAGCGATCGTGTCGAACACGGTGAAGCGCGGATTGAGGGACTCATAGGGATCCTGAAAGATCATCTGTACCTTGCGGCGGAACTCCCGCAAGGGTCTCCCGCGGTGGATACGGGTAATGTCCTTTCCCTCCA
>CALKFO010000053.1 GCA_938084765.1 Candidatus Bipolaricaulota bacterium
GGTAGCGAATCCCGCCCTTGCAGGGCCCGCGGGCCGAGGAGTGCTGCACGCGGTAGCCCGTGAACACCTCGACGTGTCCGTCGTCCATCCTCACGGGGATGGAAACTTCCAGCACCCGCTCGGGGGTCTGGATGATCTCCAACAGGTCTTGGGGCAAGCCAAGTTTGGCTCCAGCAAGCCGGATCTGGGTTTTGAACATCTCGTAAGGATTGACTTCCACAGCCTCCAGGGCTTGGGCCACTGCCCCTTTCGCTTGGTGCTCCATGTACCCACCACCTCCGCGGATAAACCCTATGGGCCAAACAGGGAAAGCACATTGGCAAACTGAGGAATTCTTGGCCCAATCTGACAAAAGATCGGCCTTTGAAAGGCGAACTGTGGACTTGCAAATGCCAGGAAAACGAGCGACTAAAAGCAGGAAAACCCTGGTAAAAGTAGGAAATGCGTATTGTCAAAAGCTGCTCGGTTTCCCTGTTAGGCGCAATTGGGCGGAGCTTCGCGCAAACCGAACATTTTCCCCGATGCCTTCCACTTCTTCCCTGGAGCTTGTGGAACGCGCCCGGGCTTGGCCCGGCGTTCTTCCCGTGCGTTATGCTGCAGGCGAACTGATTTTTCCCGCAGGCGGCTTTGCCACGGGTGTCTACCTCCTCGAGGAAGGCCTGGTGGGCCTGTTTCCCAAAAGGGAAGGACCGAAGCCCGTCTTTCACCTCGTGGGCCCGGGAGAATTCCTGGGGCTGGAAGGGTGGCTCAAGGAGAAACGCCCTCGGTACCGGGCAGCAGCCCGCGCCCTGACCCCAGCCCGTCTCCTCTTTTTCCCCCCGCCTGTCTGGGAAAAAGCCGTGGCCGATGCGGAGTTCCGCAATCTTATCTTCTCTGCCCTGGGCCAGATGTGGACGCATTTCTTGGCCAAAGACTGGGAGCTGGGCGATGGGCTACGGGCAGTGTTGTGGGCGTTTCAACGCTGGGGCGAACGAACTCCCCGAGGGCTGTGCTTGCCCCTCACCCCTGGGCTTTTGGCGCAGGCCCTGGGGCTTTCCCGCACCACGGTGAAGCAAGCCCTGGCCCGCTTGGAGGTGGCTCAGGAGGGCGAACTCCTAGTTATGCGAAAACTCCCAAGCTCACAGGGTTTCCTCGATGAGGTCGAGGTAGAGCTCGGGAGTACTGGCCAGGTCCTCTAGCTTTTCCTTGGAACGGATGACAAGCCCGCCGCGCTCAGTTCGGACATAGCCCCGCTCCCGGAACCGGCGCAAGACGCGCATGAGCGTCTCCACGGAAACGCCCAGCAGCTCAGCCATGGTCTGGCGGGTAAGAGGAAGTTTCAGGAAAACCGAGCCATCTTCTTGCGTCTCCCCGTACTTGTTGCCCAAGGCCAGAAGGAGTAGGGCCAGGTTGCGGTCTGCCGATTCCGTGGCCTCTCGGGTCAGCTTGAACTCCAGCATCGCCACTTCCCGAGCAAACCAGCGACAAACATCCCTCATGGCATGAGGATGATGATCCAAAAAAGCGCGAAAAGTGGCGGTGTCGAAGAAAAGCAGGGTAGATTCCACGATGGTCCGCGCAAACTGGAGGTTAACTTGAGCACGGCCAAGGAAAAACGGTTCCAAACCGTACCATTCTCCAGGAGCCAAAAACCGGAGCACCCGCTTTTCCTGGGTTCGCGGGGAGTATTTCCCGATGTACACCAGCCCCCGACAGACCAGGTACACTCCGGAAAAATAGGCGTTTTCTTGAGCCACGAGCTCGTCGGCATCGAAGCGCAAGATCATAGCCAGCCTTTCCAGTTTCCCCCGTTCTTCTTCGGATAGGGAAGGAAAAGCCTGGGCCAGACATTGAGCCACGGGCTCTTTGTACACAACCTTCGGCATCGGTGAGCATTTTACGAGCGCCAAGCGAGGTCCACCAGCTAATAAAAAGAGGGTGCCGGAGGGCACCCCCGAACAAGCTTAACCTTATATTTTAAGCCCAGCCGCGCAGACGCACGGCCTCCGCCACCCGCTGCACCGACACAAGATACGCCGCCAGGCGGTTGTGAACCTTGTATTCCTGGGCGGTCTTGTGCACGGCATGGAAAGCCGCGGTCATCTTGCGGTCCAGTTTCTCGTGGACCTCCTCCGCCGGCCAGTAGTACATCATGGCGTTCTGCACCTGTTCGAAGTAGGAGACCGTAACGCCGCCCGCGTTGCACAAGAAGTCGGGGATCACGTAGACCTTGTTCTTGAACAAGATTTCGTCGGCCTCGGGCGTGGTGGGGCCGTTGGCCAACTCGGCCACGATCTTGGCCTTGATGCGACCCGCGTTGGCGCCGGTGATCTGGTTCTCCAGGGCGGCCGGGATCAGGATGTCCACGGGCAGCTCCAAAAGCTCGGCGTTGGTGATGACTTTGGCCCCCGGGAAGCCCACGACCGTCCCGGTCCTCTCTTTGTGGGCGATGACCTCCTTCGCGGCAAGCCCGTTGGGGTTGTAGATCCCACCCCGGGAGTCCGAGACGGCCACCACCTTGAGGCCCAGGAGCTCTTCCCCGAGAAGGTGCGCGAATTGGCCGGCGTTCCCGTAGCCCTGGATGGCGCAGGTGGCGCCTTGGGGGGTGACCCCCAGGGCTTTGCAGGCCTCGCGGAGGCAGTACATGCCGCCCCGGGCGGTGGCATCGCCGCGGCCGGCCGAACCCCCCAGGGGAAGGGGCTTACCCGTGATCACGCCCGGCGCGCTCCGCCCCACGATCGCCTCGTACTCGTCCATCATCCACGCCATGATCTGGGGATTGGTGTAGACGTCGGGAGCTGGCACGTCGATGTCCGGACCGATGAACTGGGCGATGGCCCGGATGTACCCCCGGGAAAGACGTTCCAGCTCGCGCTCGGAGAGCTCCTTGGGTTTGCAGACCACCCCGCCCTTTCCGCCGCCCAAGGGTAGGTCCACCACCGCCGTCTTCCACGTCATCCACGCGGCCAACGCCCGCACGGTATCAACGGTCTCCTCGATGGAAGCGGATCCCGCCCTTGCACGGGCCCCGCGCCCAGTTGTACTGCACCCGGAAACCCTCGAAGACCCGCACGGACCCATCGTCCATGCGCACGGGGATGCGCACGTGGATCTCCCGCATGGGCCAGCGCAGAAGCTCATGCATCCCCCTGTCCAGGCCCAGGATCTTGGCCGCCTCGTCCAACTGCCTCTGGGCGATTTCGAACGGGTTCAAAGCCACCTTTTCCACCATCAACCCTCCTTTTTTCCGTATCGCGCGCACAGGTATTCGTGGATAGCGCGAGCCGCGCGCTTGCCCGCGCCCATGGCAGAGATCACCGTGGCCGCACCGGTCACAATGTCTCCGCCGGCGAACACCCCCTCCCGCGTGGTCCGACCCTCCTCATCCGCCACCACCGTGCCGCGGGGCGTGGTTTGCAGCCCGGGTGTGGTCCGGGGCACTAATGGATGGGGATCGTTGCCGATGGCCACGATCACCGTATCCGCAGGCACAACAAAATTAGAATCAGGAACGGGAATAGGTCTACGTCGGCCGCTTTCATCCGGCTCGCCCAGCACCATCCGGATGCATTCCACCCCCGCCACTTTTCCTTGGTCCCCAATGAACCGTACCGGGTTGACCAGGAACTGAAACTCCACACCCTCCTCCTTGGCGTGGTGAATTTCTTCCCTGCGAGCGGGCATTTCCGCCTCCGTGCGGCGATAGATCACCACTACCCGCTGGGCTCCCAAGCGCAGGGCGGTGCGGGCAGCATCCATGGCCACGTTCCCTCCCCCAACCACCGCCACGACCTGCCCCACCTTCACCGGGGTGTCGTACTGGGGGAAAAGGTAGCCCCGCATGAGGTTGACCCGGGTGAGGAACTCGTTGGCCGAGTAAATGCCGATCAGGTTTTCTCCGGGGATCCCCAAAAATTTGGGAAGCCCAGCACCGCTGCCCACAAACACCGCGTGGTAGCCCTGGTGGAAGAGTTCGTCGATCGTGATGGTGCGTCCCACCACCACGTTGAGCCTGAGCTCCACGCCCATTTTCAGGAGGTTCTCAATCTCAGCCCGCACGATCCTTTTTGGGAGGCGGAATTCCGGGATGCCGTACATGAGGACTCCACCGGGCTCGTGCAGGGCCTCGAAGATCGTGACCTCGTGTCCCAAGCGCCGGAGATCCGCCGCGCAGGTGAGACCCGCGGGTCCAGACCCTACCACCGCCACTCTGAACCCGCTGGGATCGGAAACAACCGGTATTTCCACACCGTTTGCGTACTCCCAGTCCGCCACAAACCTCTCCAGCCTGCCGATGGCCACGGGCTCATATTTCTTGCCCAACGTACAGTTCGCCTGACATTGCGTCTCCTGAGGACACACCCGGCCGCAAATGGCCGGAAGGTTGTTCGTTTCCTTGATCGTGGTGATGGCAGCGCGGAAGTTGCCCTCCCTGATCTCCCGGATGAACTTGGGAATATTGATTTGCACTGGGCAACCTGCGATACAGGGAGCCCTTTTGCACTGCAGGCAGCGTTCGGCCTCCGCGATGGCCTCCTCGGGCGAGTAGCCAAAGGGGACCTCCTCGAAGTTGTGAATGCGTTCCTTGGGGTCCTGCTCGCGCATCGGCACTTGCGTGGGGCGGATCATAACCGGCTCCCTTTCACGGCCAGATACTGCTCCAGGGCGCACCGCTCCTCCTCCTTGTAGGCACTGAGGCGAGCCAAAAGGAGGTCCCAGTTCACCAGCTCTCCAGGGAACTCCGGACCATCCACGCACCCAAACCGTGTTTGCCCTGCCACCTCCACGCGACAGGCGCCACACATCCCAGTGCCGTCCACCATGATGGGGTTGAGGGACACCGTGATCGGCACCCCGAACTCCTGAGCCGTGAGGGCCGCGAACTTCATCATGATCGCCGGGCCAATGGCCCAGATATGGTCCACGCGCCGTGCGCTCAGAATGTCCCGCAAGGGCTCCGTAACCACCCCCTTGCGGCCAAAGCTTCCGTCATCGGTGGTCACGTACAGTTCGTGGCACACCCTCTCCATCCGGTCCAGCCAAAACAGGAGGTCCTTGGTGCGGGCGCCCACGACTCCGATCACGTGGTTTCCCGCCTCCTGAAGGGCGCGGGCGATGGGGAAAATCGGGGCTATGCCCACCCCACCCCCTACACACACCACGGTGCCGAAGTGCCTGATCTCGGAGGGATTGCCCAGGGGACCGACCACATCGCAAATGGCATCGCCCACATGATACTCTTGCCCCAGCTGGTACGTGGTTTTTCCTATCATCTGCACCACCAGGGTCACGGTGCCCGCCTGGGCATCCCAATCGGCTAGGGTGAGAGGGATGCGTTCACCCTTTTCATGCAAGCGGACGATGAGGAACTGGCCAGGCTTGGCCTTGGCCGCCACAAGAGGCGCCTCCACTTCGAGCTCCACCAGGTTTGGCCCCAAAACGCGCTTCCTCAGAATGCGGTGCATCCTCCCACCTCACAAACAAAAACCTGATCCTGCAGGATCAGGGTGCAGTAGTTTGACAGCTTGGTTTCCATGGATTTCCTGGCTAAGCCTTTGTCATTGTACAAGCTTTTGGGGCGCCCGCAAAGCGTGGGGAAAAATGTCCCGTTTCACCCCCCTTCACAACCCCCGTCCGGCGGTGTATATAAAACTGTGCAGCGCACCGCGACGGCGTGACCCTTCTTCTTTTTGCCTTGCGGGAGCCAAGCAGGAGGTCCTATGGAGAGCGTCCGCTTTGACAATGACCTCAACCACGAGGAGCACGACCTCGTGGAGGAGGAGCTTTGGTGGTTGGAGGATGAGGACGAGGGGAAGAGGTCCCCGGAGAACCCCATCCGCACCTACTTCGATGAGATCGCCCGCGTCCCCCTCCTCACCAAGGAGGAGGAGGTGGAGCTTGCCAAGCGCATCGAGGCCGGCGACGAGGAGGCCAAAAAGAAGCTCGCTGAGGCCAACCTCCGCCTGGTCGTGTCCATCGCCAAGAAGTACCGGGGGTGTGGCCTGCCCTTCCTCGATCTCATCCAGGAGGGGAACCTCGGCCTCATGAAGGCCGTGGAGAAGTTCGACTGGCGCAAGGGCTACAAGTTCTCCACCTACGCCACCTGGTGGATCCGCCAGGCCATCCTGCGGGCCATCACCAACCGCTCCCGCACCATCCGCGTGCCCACCCACATCAACGAGCTCATCCGCAAGATCCACGAGGTGGAGCGCCAGCACATCAAGGAACGCGGCGCCGGCCCCAGCCTCGAGGAACTGGCCGAGGAGCTGGACACCACCGTGGACAACATCGTCAAGGCCAAGCGCACCGCCCAGTACACCGCCTCCCTGGACACGCCCATCGGCTACGACGAGGAGGGCGCGGTTCTCGGCGACTTCATCGCCGACGAGGACGCCGTCTCCCCCACCCGGGAGACCCTGCGGGAGCTCCTCATCCAGGAGATCCGCAAAGCCCTCAAGGAGCGGCTCACCCCGCGGGAGCGGAGGGTGCTGGAGCTCCGCTACGGTCTGGATGGGAATCCACCCAAGACCCTGGACGAGGTGGGCGAGATCTTCGGGATCTCCCGGGAGCGCGTGCGGCAGATCCAAAAGGAGGCCCTGGAGAAGCTGCGCGGCTCGGAGGTCCTCCAACAGCTCGAGAAGTTCCGGCAGATCCTGGGGGAGAACTAATCCCCTGAGCAGTCCGGGTTCGAACAGCGCAGGATGTGGCGACGGGGGTCCTCGTAGAGGACCCCTTGTTCACAGTGGGGACAGGGCCCTTGGGGCCGCCCCGGGAGGCGGAATTTGCACTCCGGGTAACGGGAGCAGGCGTAAAAGGTCCCGCTTTTCCCAAAGCGCTCCACCAGCTCGCCTTCGGCACACGCGGGGCACTTCACGCCCGTGGAGACCGGCGCGGTAGCCCCACACTGGGGGCAGCGCAGGTAGCGGCCGTACCGACCATGCCGCACCTCCATGGGGACCTTGCAGTTTGAGCACAACCGCTCCGGCACCGCCTCCGCGGCGCGCAGCCCCTCCGCCAGCTCCACCCGCCCCTCCCGGTACCGAAAGGCCACGGTCCTGGGTAGATCCCGCGTGCTTTTGCACTCCGGGTAACGGGAGCAGGCCAAGTAAAGCTCGCCGTCCCAGAACCGCACCTCCATGGGCGCCCCACACTTGGGACAGGACACGTCCGTGAGGACCTGGAAAGGTTTCTGTCGGGCGCTGAGGAGCTCCTCCACCGTTTTCAGCTTGGGCGAAAACCAAGAGTAGAAGGAGCGCAAAAGCTCTTCCCGGGTGAGGTCGCCCTCCTGAATGCGATCCAGATCGGCCTCCATCTGGGCGGTGAAGTCCTCCCGCACCGTCTCCGGGAAGTACCGGCGCAGGAAATCCGTGACGATGAAGCCCAGAAGGGTGGGCTTCAGGCTCCCGTTTTCCCGGCGCACATAGCCCCGCTCCTGGATCACCGAGACGATCTGGGCATACGTGGAAGGCCTCCCGATCCCCTCTTGCTCGAGTTTCTTCACCAGGCCCGCCTCCGTGTAGCGCTTGGGCGGCTCGGTCTCTTTCTCCTCCCAGAGAAACTCGGGCCGCGGAAGCCTCTGACCAGGGACGAGGACGGGCAAGGCCACCCCCTCATCGGGCAGCTTCTCCAGCTCCAACACCCGGGCGATCCCCGGAAACTCCGGCCAGGAGGTGGAGGCCACGAATTCCGCCTCCCCAAGGCGAATGGTGACCTTGCGGCGCATCCAGACGCCCTCGGCCATTTGGGTGGCCACAAACCTGCGCCAGATCAGGTCGTAGAGTTTGAGCTGGTCCGGGGTCAGGTAGGGAGCAACGCTTTCCGGGGTGCGGGCCACATCGGTGGGCCGGATGGCCTCATGGGCATCTTGAGCCCGGGTTTTGTTCTTGAACCGCCGCGGCTTGGGGCTCAAATACTCCTTACCGAAGGTCTGCCGGATGAACTCCCGGGCTTGGGCGATGGCGGTCTCCGCCACCCGCACGGAGTCGGTGCGCATGTAGGTGATGAGGCCCACGGGTTTGCCCTCGATGGGGACACCCTCATAGAGCTCCTGGGCGATCTGCATCGTCTTGCGCGGGGAAAAGCCTAACTGGGTTCCCGCGGCTTGTTGCAAGGTGGAGGTGATGAACGGTGGCGAAGGCCGGCGCAGGATCTTTTCCTCTTCGACCCTCTCGACCACCGCCTCCGCCTCGGCGACCAGGGCGCGGAGACCCTCCAGGTCCTCGGGCTTTTCCAGGCGGCGAGGGTAGCGGGCCAAAAAAGGCGGATCGGTGGGGAATTGGAGCGCCACCTCCCAGTATGGCTTGGGTACGAAATCCTGGATCTCCAGCTCCCGGTCGCAGATGAACCGCAGAGCCACGGACTGCACCCTGCCCGCGGACAGGCTCTCGAACTGTCGGCCAGCCAGGACCCGCGCGAGAAGGGGGCTCACCTGGTACCCCACCAAACGGTCCAGGATCCGGCGGGCCCGCTGGGCCTCCACCTTCCGGAGATCGATCTCCCCCGGGTTCCTCAAGGCCTCCCGCACACTTTCGGGGGTGATCTCGTGGAGCAGGAGGCGGGCGAATCGGTGCCCATCCTGGAGGAGCTCCATGAGATCGTACGCGATGGCCTCACCCTCGCGGTCCGGGTCCGTGGCCAAGTAGATGACCTTGGCGCCCTTGGTTTTTGCACGCAGCTCGGCCACGACCTTGCGGTTGCGGATGACCCATTTGGGGGCAAAGCCGTTGTGGATGTCCACCCCAAGCTCATCCTCGGGGAGGTCCCGCACGTGCCCCCGGGAGGAGAGCACAAGGAACCCCCTTCCCAAGTAGGCAGAGATCGTGCGGGCTTTGGTGGGCGACTCTACAATGACGACGTTATCCGCCATGGCCGCGTCTTTCCATTATGCAAAGCCTAAAGGGCATCCGCAATGCTCTACCCCCTTCTAGAGGCTGAGGGGTTCCAAATTTGCCCAGGCTGAAAGGGGATGGGTATCTTCCCATCGTGAAGGGGCCCCACGCCTTGGCCGCCACCCTGGGCACCGAGCCCCAGGTCGTCCTGTTGGCCCTCGCTCGGCTGGTCCAGCAGGGCTGGCCCATCGCCAAGTGCCTGGTGTTCCACACGCGTTCTCCTCAAGCGGGGATCCGCGCCGCCCTGGCCCGTCTCCAGGAACTGTGGCCCTCCTGGAGCCGCGGCGCGGACCTGGAGTGCGCGGCCCTCCCCCTTGCGGACCTGGATTCCCAGGAGGCCCTGGTCCGGGCGTACCGCGTCCTGCGCCAGGGGATCCAGGGCCTGAAGGAAGCGGGGTTCACCGTGCATCTGTGCGTGTCGGGTGGGCGCAAACCCCTGGTGCTGGCCGCGTTCCTCACCGCCCAATTCCTCTTCGGCCCCCAAGACCACCTTTGGTACCTCTACTCCCCTCCAGGCAAAGAAAAGCTGGATCCTGAGCGGCTGCTGGAGGATCCGCGGGTCCGCCTCCTGGAGCTCCCTGTGCCCATCTGGACCTCCTTGCCCGTCTTCCTTCAGGCGGTTGGCCGGTATCAAGATCCCTGGACCGCGGCGGAGGTCCAACGCCACCTGGTCCGCCAAACCCAACAGAGCCACGTGGCCCGGCTGTACTTCGAGAGGTTCACCCCTGCCGAGCAGAAGGTGGTGCAGGAGCTGGTGCTCCGAGGCGGCACCAACCAGGAGATCGCCCAGCGGCTGGGGAAAAGCCCGCGCACCGTGGGACACCAATTGGCCTCCGTGTACGAAAAACTGCGCCGAGAGCTGGGGCCGGCCGTGCCCGCCGACCGCACCACCGTGGCCAGCCTTTTTGCCCCGCTTCTGCGCTTAGGTCAAACGACCGATGACGTGGGGCCCAGCCCAGGCAAAATGGACCGGGGAGGTGAACGGAGATGAATGAGGAGCTTGGGAAAATTGCGCTGGCTGGTCTCCTGCACGATATCGGCAAGCTTGGCCAGCGCGCCGGCGAAACCTCCGACTCCAAAAAGGATCATCCCTCCGTAGGAGACAAATTCGTCAGCACTTATGTGCCCAGGCCCTGGCAGGATGCCTTGGCCCCAGTGGGCTGGCATCACGGTGATCCCGAGGGCAAGGCCCATGAGCTCTACCCTGTTCAGGTGGTCGTGGTCGCGGACCGCCTCTCCGCGGGCGAGCGCGAACACCGCGAAGAGGAGGAAAAAGGCACCCTTGCCCCCATGCTCAGCCCCTTCAGTCGTCTGGCCTCGGCCGCCGCATCCGCCTGGCTCCCCCTTGCCCCCCTCGCGCTCCAACCCGACCGCCTCTTTCCTCGCCCCCACCCTCCCGACCCCAAAACCACCCGAGAGGGTTACGTCGAGCTTTGGCACGGGCTTTGCCGTGAAGCCCAAACGCTCCGGAGCCTCCATGAGGCCACCCCAAACCTGGAAACCTACATCTTGAGCCTGTTGGATCTTCTTCTGCGCTACACCTGGTGTGTTCCATCCGCCTACTACCACGACGTGCCCGATGTGTCCCTCTACGACCACTTGCGGGCCACTGCCGCCTTGGCTGCTTGTTTATTCGTCGCGTTTCGAGATCGACCCGAGGAGCTCCGCCGGCTCGCCTCCCAGCTGCGCCACCAGGAGGCCGGAGCCTGGCCCGCGGAACCGACGGTCGCGGGTCTTGTGGAGGGCGATCTGTCCGGGATCCAAGATTTTCTTTACGCCATCAAGCATCCCAAAGGCGCAGCCTCGGTGTTGCGGGCCCGCAGCTTCTACCTCCAGGTGCTTGCTGAGGTCCTGGCCCGCTGGATCCTGCGCGAACTGGGGCTTCCGCCCACGAACCTCTTGTACTGCGGGGGCGGCCGTTTTCGCCTCCTTGTTCCGCCCCAGGACCTCGCCCGGCTGGGGAGCCTGAGCACAGAGATCAACCGAACCCTTCTCCGCGCCCATCATGGGCTGGTTTACCTCGCCTTGGCTGGGGTGGGCCTGACCCCCGCGCACTTCGCCCCCGCACCGGTCCGATGTGAGCAGGGGAGCTGGACGGCCGAGCGCGGGCTTCGCCAGGCCGAAGAGGATCTGCACAAACTCCTTGAGCACCAGAAGCGCCGAAGGTTCTTGGAGCTCCCTGCTGCGGACCTGGCCGGGCTGTTCCAGCCCTACGGCGAGGGAGGCGCAGCCTGCCAGATCTGCGGCCAACCCGGCCCCCTGACCCAGGACGAGGAGGGCGTGCGTTGGTGTCCCACTTGCATTAGCTTTCGAAAGCTCGGACGGGAGCTGCGCAATGCCCGTTTCCTTCGCCTAAGCTGGGTCGAACCCCAGCCCTTGTCGGACCGGCCCTCCTGGCACGACGTGCTGGCCCACTTCGGCTTCCGGCTGGAGGTCAGGGCCGAGCTCCCGCCCCGTGCCCCAGGCCCCTCCATCCTCTACCGCCTCACGGACGAGCCCGTGGCCGCCCGCCTGGCCCACGAAGCCGTGGTCCGGAAGTTCTTGGTGAACGTGGTGCCCACTTGGCGAGAGGGCGAGCCCGCTCCCGCCGAGGACCCTGAATACGCGCCCCAACCCCAGGAGATCAAGCACTTCGGTGTCCTGGCCCGCCAATCCCAGGGCGCACCGTACCTGGGCATCCTGCGCATGGACATGGACAACCTGGGCTGGCTGATCCGTGACGGCTTCGTGGAAGAAAAGGATGGGGAGGGAGTGGACCGCGGTACTTTCTCCCGCAAGCAGAGCTTAAGCACCCTGCTTTCCGTGTTCTTCGAGGGATATGTGGGCGAGATCCTGCGGGGGTTCTTCGAGGCGGAGGGAAGTGAACGCGTCTACGCGGTGTACTCCGGTGGTGACGATCTTTTCTTGGTCGGCTCCTGGGATGCGACGGTGGCCTTGGCCAAGCGCATAAGGAGGGAGTTTGCGGCGTTCACAGGCCGGCCGGACCTTGGGATCTCCGCCGGGCTGCTGCTGGTGGACGAAAAGTACCCCCTGTTCCGCGCCGCCCAAGAGGCGGGTGAACGGCTGGAGGAGGCGAAAGGCTCAGGGAAGGGCCCCCTGGACTGCACCCCCCGAAAACCCAAGGACGCGGTGCACTTTTTGGGACGGGTGCTGCCCTGGTCGGCGTTTGGGGAGGTGGAGGAGTGGAAGGAGAGGCTGGAGCAGGCGGTGAAGGAGGACGAGGCCGCGCGCCGCTTGCTGTTCGTGCTGCAGGAGGTGTGGGAGAGCTACGAGCAAGAAAAGGAGCGGCGTGGCCCATGGGGTCCGTGGATGTGGCGTGTGGCCTATTGGCTGGCCCGCCAGCGCGAGCTGGCCAAAAAGGCCAATCGGGATCCCACGGTGTTCGTGGCGCTGCAGAGGGAGCTCAGCGGCGAGCGGTTTGGCCAGAACATTTCCCGGCTGGCCCTGGCCGCCCGCTGGGCAGAGCTGAGCACCCGCAAAAAGGAGGTGAGAGGATGAAGGCCCAAGCCCGAGGGGAAGAGGAGCTTCGGCCCGTTTTGGCAGCCGTGCCCACCATCATCGGCGAACAAGACCCAGTCAAAAGCGCAGAGGTTTTGGTGCAACAGGCCGAGGCCCTGGCCAAAAGACTCGTGAGAGAAGGTCTGAGGATGGCACAAGTGCGCGACGTATTCGATGAGCTGCGACAAATTGAAAGCCTGTGGACACGTAACCCGCAAAACGCCCTCCGCCGCCTCCTCCTTCTGAGGCCCAAGCTCAGATACCGGACTGTACGCGTCAAGGAGCTGCGCTCTCTGGCTGAGGTGTTGGAGCACGCGGTCGAAGAAGTGATGAGGGCCGAAACGAACGAGGTCAAGCGTGAACGGTTCCGGCGCCTTATGGAGTTCGCCGAGGCCGTCGTGGCCTACCACAAGGCCTATGGAGGTGAGTGACCATGCCCGCCGTGAAGAGTCTGGTGGTGCGAGCCAGGGTGTTCGTGGAGTACAAGCTTCAG
>CALKFO010000054.1 GCA_938084765.1 Candidatus Bipolaricaulota bacterium
GGTTTAAACCGGCGCACGCTCCGCCTTTGCGCCAGGATAGGGGAGAGATCAAGGGGGCTTTTGGGCTGATCCAGCGGCATCCTCCCCACTATAGCCCGAGCCAACCTCGATAGGCCCGCCATAGGGCCTCCACGTAGAAAAAGGCCGCTACACTTTCCTTGGAAAGCGACCTGTTTAGGCGTGGGGTAGGTCACCCTTTTCCCTTTTCCAAAAGAAAAACCCTCCGCAAGGGAGGCTTATAAGCACCTGTCCGCTAGGGAAGCCGAACGCTGCCCCCGCCCACGGTGTAGTTCCCGGCAGCCACAGCAAAGGCTATGTCCGCAGACGCTGTAAAGGCGGAAGGGTCAAAAAGAAACATCCCCCTAGAGAGGAAGCCCACCTCTCCAAGGGACAAGGCCCCAGGGGAAAAGATGGCGCCAACGGATACGCTTACCTCGCTTCCGTTAGCGAAGGGTATGTAGTTCAGGATACCCGAGAGGTCCGGGACTCCGTAGATGGTACCGGTACCCAACCAGCCCTTGGAAACGATGGCTCGTAGGCCTAAGCGGTCCCCCGTGAGGTTGACCATGTAGGCCTTGAGATTGATCCCGGTGTGGTTCAGCCCCGAAACCGTGGGGTGGGGGCTACTGGTTACCGAAAGGAAGCCAGGAATCCAGGGGTTGGGAAAGCTTGCGCTGATGTCTCCCCCGGCACTGCTCTTCAGGTGCACCACTGTAGACCTGAAATCCGGACTGGAGGCTGAGGTCAGTAGGTAGTACCTATCCCCCTGGGCAAATCCCCGGACCTGGCGGTAGGAAAAGCTAACACCCCCAACTCCCACATGTCCGTAGGCCTTGTTGTTCCTGCTGAGGAAGAATACACCGCTCAGCAGGTGAGGAAACCCAGTGGGAAGGTTGTTCACGGTAACCCCGTAGGTACCTAAGGGAGCCCCCAGAGTGTGGGTACTTGATCCCCCATCCGTGACATTTATGTTCCTCAAGATCTCGGCGCTGAGAATGGTGGAATAGTCTCTCCTGACCACTACCACCATATCCTGGATGCCGGGAACCCCTTGCACCTGGACAGCTGTCCTGGCGGGGTCGCTAACGGATAATACCTTGCTCTCTGCCCCAAAAGCAGAAACCCATACCATGTCTCCCGTCCTGGCACCCGTCGCCGTCAGGTCTAGGTTGAGGGTGTAAAGCACCTCGGGCTGGTTGTTGCCCCATGAGGGGCAGGACAGGACGGGATTAGGGAGCTCGGAGGAAGTAGCGTGCACCACTTGGAGGAAGGATCTTTCCACATTCCCCGCTCCGCAAAGGACGGCCACCCCATACTTACCCTGGCCGCCCAGGTTGATGGTGTAGGTATTGTTGGCGTTGGGATTAAGGGTGGTCCAGCTACTGTTCCCCACTTGGTAGGCCACCGTGTACCCCGCGTTCCTTGGGTCCAGGACCGTGAGGGTAACAACCTGGTTGGGAGGCCTATTCACGTTCTCCTGGCACCCCACGAGGACCAGGAGAGCCATTAGCGAGGCTAATGGTACCAAACCCTTCTTGTTCATATGCCCACCTTCCCGTTTGGGGTTCCATGTGGAATCTCAACTATATGTTACCCCAAAGAGGACATCCTGAAGGAGGGGTATGCAAAAGTGGTATGTGGCTTCCTGCTACAAGGTTCAACCGTTTTCCGCAAAGCCCAAGAAGATGGATGGTGTCTAATGAGCTAGGTCGGGGAGTTTCAGGCTGGATTATAACCCGAGCCAGGCCAGATAGGCCCGCCATAGGGCCTCCCCAAAGAAGAAGGCCACCACCCCCCCTAAGGCTAGGTAGGGGCCAAAGGGGACCTTCCGCTGCCGGAAGGCTAGGCCAACGAAGGCCCCGGCCAGCACCCCCAGGAAAAGGGCGAGGAGGCTATAGGGCCCAAGCCAGGCCCCAAGGGCCCCCAGGAGCTTCACATCCCCATAGCCCATGGCCACGGGTTCCTCCTCTTCCCCTCCTTCCTCTTGGGGTCTAAGGGCCCAGTAAAGCCCCCCGGCCAGCGCCAGTCCTCCCGCGCTCAACAGGGAGCCTCTCAAGGTGCTAAGAAGGTCGGCCCCCAGGTAAGGGGCTAGGATCGAGGCCAGGGGTAGAAGGGGAAGGGTGATCCGGTCGGGAAGCACCACGGGCCTTCCCGTGCGCCCCGAAAGGGCCCAGGTGAGGAAGGCCAGGGCCATCCCTACCCCAGGGCCCAAGAGGGCGCCAAAAAGGGCGGCCATGTGCACCTGGTGGGGCCCCACGGGGACCTCGGCCCTTCCCTCCCGGAAACGCCTCAGGAAAAAGGCCCCGTACCCCGCCACCAACCCCAACCCTCCGGCGGCCAGGAGGCTTCCATCCAAGGCTTGGGAAAAGGGCCGGGGAAAGGAGAGGAGATAGGCAGAAAGGAGCCCCAGGAAAAGGAGGCCGTAGGTGAGGCTATCGGGAAGCTCATAGGTGTCCAGGTCTATGAAGGAAAGGGCCACCAGAAAGGCCAGGAAGGCGAAGGTCAGGAAGGCTTGGGGCGAGGGGGGGAAGAAGAAGGCGGCCAGGGTAAAGAGGAGGCCCGTGAGGGCCTCCACCAAGGGGTAGCGGGGGCTTATGGGATGGGCGCAGTAGCGGCACCGCCCCCTAAGGGCCAGGTAGGAGAGCACGGGGACCAGGTCCTTGGGGGCCAGGCGGTGCCCGCAGGCGGGGCAACGGGAGGGTGGGAAGACGATGGACTCCCCTTTGGGCAAGCGGTGGATGACCACGTTCAGAAAAGAGCCCACCACCAGGCCAAGGATGAAGGCAAAGGCAGGCCACATGGTGGCATTTTAAGCTTGTCCTGAGGGCTTTGGCGGCGAGTCGGAAGGGCTTGACTCCTCAAAGAGGAGGGCAAGGACGAAGAAGAGGGCCACCCCGAGCAGGGACCAGGGGCCTCCTAGACTGAAAAGGCCTACTGTGAGAAGACCTAGGGCTAGGGTCAGTGCCAGTCTCATAAGCATATGGTAACAAATAAATGTCAGGGATAAGTAGGGTCTTCTGTTTGCATGGGAGGCCGGGGTCAGCCCCGAAGGAGCTGGCTTGAACCAGGTGGGTTTCATGGGGCTTTAACAAGGCCAGGGGTATGATGCTCCCGTGACGCCGGAAAGCGCTTATCGGGAGCTTTTGGAGTTCCAAAGGGAAACCGCCTACCTGGCCTCCCTGGGGGCCTTGGCGGCTTGGGACCAGCGCACCATGATCCCCAAGAAGGGGCATGAACACCGGGCCAGGCAGATGGCGGCCTTGGCCCGGCTCCTCCACCAGCGGGCTACCGATCCCAGGATCGGGGACTGGCTTTCCCAGGTGGAGGGTTCTCCCCTGGTGCAGGACCCCCATTCCGATGCCGCGGTGAACGTAAGGGAGTGGCGGCAGGCCTACGAGCGCGCCCGGGCCATTCCCGAGCGGCTTGCGGTGGAGCTGGCCCTGGCGCAAAGCGAGGCGGAAAGCTACTGGGAGGAGGCCCGGCCCAGGAACGACTGGCAGGGGTTTTTACCCTATTTGCGCCGGGTGTTTGCCCTCAC
The DNA here is from genome assembly GCA_938084765.1 of Candidatus Bipolaricaulota bacterium. Classification (GTDB taxonomy): domain Bacteria; phylum Bipolaricaulota; class Bipolaricaulia; order Bipolaricaulales; family Bipolaricaulaceae; genus DTER01. Next base: position 3,539 of record CALKFO010000054.1, read on the forward strand.
CAAGGAGAAGGCGGAGATCCTCCATAGCCTTCCCGTAGCCCCCGGGGACCCGCCCTATGGGGAGGTCTACGATGCCCTTTTAGACGGGTTTGAGCCGGGGATGCGGGCCCGGGAGTTGGAGGGGCTTTTTGCTGGGCTTAGGGCGGGGCTTCAGGGGCTTTTGGACCGCATTTTGGGAAGTGGAAGGAGGCCCGACACGGGCCTCCTTCACCGGCACTATCCCAAGGAGGCCCAGAGGGCCTTTGCCCTCGAGCTCCTGGCCGCTTGCGGCTACGACCTGGAGGCGGGCCGTCTGGACCCCACCGCCCATCCCTTTGAGATCTCCATCGGCCCCGGGGATGTGCGCATCACCACCCGGTACCACGAGGACTTCTTCAACGCCGGCATCTTCGGCACCCTGCACGAGATGGGCCACGCCCTCTACGAGCAGGGCCTGCCCAAGGAGCACTGGGGGACCCCAAGGGGGGAGGCGGTTTCCCTAGGGGTTCACGAGTCGCAAAGCCGCACCTGGGAGAACCTGGTGGGCCGGTCCTTGGGCTTTTGGGAGCGGTTCTTCCCCCGGGCCCAGGAGGTTTTCCCCAGCCTCAAGGACGTGGCCCTGGAGGACTTTCACCGGGCCATCAACGCCGTGGAGCCTTCCCTCATCCGGGTGGAGGCGGACGAGGTCACCTATAACCTGCACATCCTGGTACGGCTGGAGCTGGAGCTTTCCCTCTTCCGGGGGGAGCTGGGCTTGGAGGACCTCCCCGGGGCCTGGGCGGAGCGGTACCGGGCGTACCTGGGGGTGGCCCCCAAGGACTACAAGGACGGGGTGATGCAGGACGTGCACTGGTCCGGGGGGCTTTTCGGCTATTTCCCCACCTACACCCTGGGTAACCTCTACGCCGCCCAGTTCTTCCAGAAGGCCCAAGAGGAGCTTGGGGACCTCGAGGCCCAGTTCCGCCGAGGGGACTTCCGGCCCTTCTTGGACTGGACCCGGAGGAGGATCCACGCCGAGGGAAGCCGCTTTCGGCCCAAGGCCCTGGTGGAGCGGGTGACCGGTGCACCTCCCAGCGCAGGGCCCTTCCTGGCCTACCTGGAGGCCAAGTACCGGACCCTTTACGGCTTTTGAAGGCGGAAGCCTACGGGCAGAAGCGCCAGGAAGAGAAGGGCGGTGGCGGTCCAAAGCGCTCCCTCGCCTCGGCCGGCCATCTCGGCGAAAAACCCAGCCACAGAGGGTCCCACCGCTTGCCCCAGGGCGAAGGCTGCCGTGGAAAGACCCATGGCCCGGGGCCAGGCGGAAGGGGGAAGAAGGGCGCGGAAAGCCTGGGTCAGAGCGGTGATCACCCCCAGGAAGGAAAGGCCGAAGAGGAAGGCGCTTAGGGCGGGTAGGTGCAGGGCAAGGGGAGGGAGGCTTCCCAAGAAGAGCACCAAGAGCACGTGAAAAAGCCCCCTTTTTCCCCCTACCCGCTCCACCCAAGGGCCCCAGACGGGCCCGGTTAAAAGGGCCCCAAGGCCCAGGAGGCTGAAGAGGGCAAGGGAACTTCCCACGGCTGCAGCCACGAAGGTCATGTACCCGATGTACCCTGCCCCGTAAAGCCCATAGGCCCAAAGAAGGGGAAGGATAGGCCTTAGGCTTCCCTCGCCTTGGGTAGGAGGTGGGGGTTCCTTCCATAGGGGCCGGGTCAGGAGGATGGGCAGGCCCAGAAGAAGGCTGAAAAGCCCTAGCCGAGCCCAGGCGTCCGTGGGCTCGGTGACCCCCCAAAGGAGCCAAGGGGCCAGGAGAACCCCCAGGCCCACGCCCCCGTAGTAAACCCCCAGCATCCGTCCAGATCCCCCCAGGGCTATGAGGAGGGCCGCTCCTCCCACGAAGACAAAGGCGCCCAGGAGGCCTTGGAGAAACCGCAGGCCCAACGCCAGGGGAAGGCTTCCTATGCCTGTGAAGGCCAGGATGGGGCCTTGCAGGAGGACGGCTAAAAGGAACCCTTTTCGGTAGCCCACCCGGCCCAGGAGGCGGTGGCTCAGCAAGGCACCCACCAGATAGCCGAAGGTGTTGGCACTTCCCAGGATCCCCGATTGGGTGTAGGAAAGTTCCCAGGCGTTTTGCATGAGGGGAAGAACCAAGGCGTAGGCGAATCGCCCGAGGCCCAAGGCCAGGGTAGGCCCTAGGGCCAAGAGGGCGAGCCTAGTAGCCATGCAAAAGCCCCTGTTTCTTGGCCCGATGCACCGCCCGTCCAAAGAGGAAAAGGCCCAAGCCCAAGTAGAGGAAGGCGTTCAAAAAGGCTACAAGAAGGCCCCAAAGGTCCAAGGGGGCGCCTTGAGCCAGCATGCCCCGGGCCAAGGAGGCTCCTGGGGCCATGGGTAAGAGGAGAAAGGGCCCCGTGCCTGGGGCCTGCAAGAGAAAGAGCAAGAGGAACTGAGAAAGGCCCAGAAGTTGGCCGATGCGTTTGTAAAGGAGGGCCAGGCTTCCCATGGCGAAGCCCAAACCATACCCCCCCAATAGGACGGCCAAAAAGGGGAGGACCACTCCGGGATGGAAGGAAAGCCGAGCCCCAGTGAGGGTGGTGAGCACCATGGCGATGAGAAAAACCAAAAGCCCCTGGGTGAGGAGCCCGGAAAGGTTCCGCACCAAAAAGAGAGGAATCGGCCCGTAGGGGGAAAGGAAGACCTGCTCCAAGGTCCCTGTTTGCGCCTCCTCCATGAGGCCAAAGGAAAGGCTGGTATAGGCAAACAGGGCGAAGGTCCAAAGCAGGTATCCCACTAGGACCGCCTCCAGCCGGCCCCCGAACTCTGCTCCCGGTCCGGCTAGAAAGCGGGCTCCCAGGAAGAGAAGGTAGAAAATGACGCTTAAGGTAACCACCGCCCCCAGGAGCTCCAGGGGATAGCGGCGCAGGGCTAGGAGGTTTCGCCCAAACTCCGCCAGGAAAAGGTCAAGCATGGCCCACCACCTTTAAAAATATTTCCAAAAGGTCCGTTTCCCCTTTGGCCACCTTCTTTAGGGGCAGGGGCTTTACAGCCTCCAGGACTTGCCAAAGGGCCTGCGCATTGCCGCGGAAGAAAAAGGGGCCCTCTCCTTCCACCCCCAGGGCACGTAACTGCTTTATGACCTCGAGGGCCGGCTTTTCCTCCAGCTCCAGCACGTAGTGCTCGCCGGCGAAGCGGGCCAGGAGGCCCTCCTTGGTTTCTTCTACCACCACTTCCCCTTGGTGGATGATGGCCACCCGGTCCGCCAAGGCTTCAGCCACCTCCATCTGGTGGGTGGTGAGGAGAATGGCCTTGCCTGCTTGGGCTAGGGTGCGGATCTTGTCCCGCATCAGCAAGGCGGTTTCCACATCCAAACCCAGGGTGGGTTCGTCCAGCAGAAGCACCTCGGGGTCGTGGATCAAGGCCTGCAAGAGGGCCAGCTTCTGCTGCATTCCCCGGGAGAGGTGACGCACCTCGGTGTGGGCTTTCCCCAGAAGGGCGTACTCCTCCAGAAGCTCCCAGGCCCGTTTCCTGGCTGCGGCAAGCCGCAGGCCTCGGGCCACTCCGAAGTAGACCAGATTTTCCAGGGGGGTAAGCCGCCAGTAGGTGTTGCGGTTGCCTTCCAAGACCGCCCCCAGGTGCTTCAAAGCCAAAGGCTCCCGAAAGGGATTTTTCCCCAACAGGTGCACCTCGCCCCGGTCGGGGAGGAGGAGGCCCGAAAGCATCTTCACCGTGGTGCTCTTGCCAGCGCCGTTTTTACCCAAGAACGCCAGGATCTCGCCAGGGTGCAGGGTGAGGTGGACGTTTTTGACCGCCTCGAGGGCCCCAAAGCGCTTGTACAAACCGTGGGCTTCCAGGTAGGGACGGGCCACCCTAGCCTCCCTTTTGCGTCCAGCGGGTTTGGTCCCGCTCCCGATACTTGGCCATGGCCTTGAGAAAGGCTTCCTCCAGGTCAATCCCTTCCCGGTTGGCCAGGGAGATGAGGACGAAGAGGAGGTCGGCGAGCTCCATAGCCAGATCCCCTTCCTCCTCCCCCGGCTTGGGCTTTTTCCCGTGGCGGTGGGCCAGAACCCGGGCCATTTCCCCAAGCTCCTCCACTAGGCGGGCCAGCATGAGAAGGGGAGGGAAGTAGCCCTCCTGAAACTGCC
>CALKFO010000055.1 GCA_938084765.1 Candidatus Bipolaricaulota bacterium
TGGGAAGTGGTACTACAAAGGGCAGCCGGTTGTGCTCAAGTTCCTCATCCGCGTGGAGGACGAACGCCGCCAGATCGGCGACTACGTGGCCACCCTGTTTGAGGAGATGGGCTTTGAGATCGAGCGGCTGTACAAGACCGCGCGAGAGGCTTCACCCCTTTGGATCGGCGCTGATCCGGCGGACGGGACGTTCCACGTGTACACCGGTGGATGGGTGACCACGGTCATTTCCCGGGACCAGGGCGGTAACTTCAACTTCTTCTACACCCCGCGCGGCCGGCCGGAACTCCTCTGGCAAGCGTATAAACCCGATCCAGAGTTCGATGAGGTGGCCGATCGCCTGGCTCGCCGGGACTTCAAATCCATGGAGGAACGCAACGCGCTCTTCGCCCGGGCCCTCGAGCTCTCCATGAAGGACTCCGCACGGGTCTGGGTCAGCAACCGCGTGGGTTACACACCGCAGGCGAAGAACGTGCGGGTCGCCGCGGACCTTGCCGGAGGCGTGTATGGTGCGTGGTTGTGGAGCCGCACCATCCACTTCGCGGACAAGGTGGGCGGAAAGGTCCGGATCGGACAACCCTCCATGCTCACTGAGCCCTGGAACCCTATCGCTGGCACAAACTGGATCTATGACATGATGATCATCCGTGGTGTGTCTGACTACAGCACTCTGCCGGACCCCTACACCGGGCTCTATTACCCGCAGCTCGTGCAGAAGGTCGAGGTGTACGTGCAGGAGGGCTTGCCGGTCGGGAAGACCTTGGACTGGGTGGACCTCAAGTTCGTGCCCACCATCCCGGTGCCCGGCGATGCCTGGGCAGACTGGGATCCCGTGGAGCAGCGCTTTATCACGGCTGCGGAGCGGTTCCCCGAGGGCGCTACGGCGCGGGCCAAGGCCGTTGTTTACTACCCCGAGGACCTCTATGAGCGCCTCTGGCACGATGGGTCCAAGTTCTCCTTGGTCGACGGTCTGATCGGGTTCATCCTCACCTTCGAGCGGGCCAAGCCGGAGAGCGCCATCTACGACGAGGCTGCGGTTCCTGCGTTTAGGACCTTCATGACACACTTCAAAGGGTTGAAGATCCTCTCCACCCGGCCCTTGGTGTTCGAGGTCTACAGCGATCTCATCTACTTGGATGCGGAGTGGATCGCTGCTGGACGCGCCGGTTACCTCATGCCCGAGTACGCGCAGGGCGTCTCCCCGTGGCATGTGGTCGCCTTGGGCATCCAGGCCGAGGCGGCCAAGGAGCTGGCCTTCTCCTCGGCCAAGGCCAAGAAGCTCGGCGTGGAGTGGATGAGCTACATCGCTGGCCCGAGCCTGCCCATCCTCACCAAGTACCTTGAGGAGAACCTCGTGACCGGGTACGTGCCTTATGCCAAGGTGCTTGGCCAATACGTGACCCCGGAGGAGGCCCTGGCCCGCTATCGGAACCTCAAGGCCTGGTACGAGGCCAAGGGGCACCTGTGGGTGGCCAATGGCCCGCTGTATGTGGACGTGATCAAGCCCGTGGAGAAGGTCGTCGTGCTCAAGAACTTCGAGGCCTTCGCCGATCCGGCGGACAAGTGGCTGGTGTTTGCTGAGCCCAAGATCGCCGAAGTGGAGATCACCGCTCCCGCTCCTGTGCTCAAGTTGGGCGCGCCGTGGGACTTCCTAGTGGAGGTCACCTACAAGGACCAGCCCTACCCGCTTGCGGAGATCGACTTCGTGACTTACCTCCTCTTCGACGTCCAGGGTAACCTGGTGCAGTCGGGCCGAGCCGAGCCGGTGAAGGACGGCCTGTTCGTGATCAGCCTCCCCGGGGAGGTGACCCAGAAGCTGCCGGCGGGCGCCATCCGTCTGGAGGTGGCGGTGGCCTCGAAGGTGGTGGCGATCCCGTCCTTCGCCAAGGCGGAGTTCACTGCCTTCTAGGTCGCGGAGTGGGAAGGGGCGCCGGGTTGCGAGCCGGCGCCCCTTTTTATATGCTTTGTGACCATGCTAGATAATTTGCGGCGTTTGGGGATGTATACGTTGGTGCGCGGCTTGCTCCTTTTTTTCACGGTTGTGGTCGCCGTTTGGCTCATCATCCTCATCGCCAACCTCGGTGGGGCCATGGACAAGATCATCGAGTCCCAGATCAAGGAGCAGGTGGGCCTGCGGTTGATGGACCCGTACATTCAGCAGCTTCCCGAGGCTGAGCGGAGGAGGCTGTACGAAGAACAACTAGAGATTTTGCGCCGCGAGTATGGCCTGGACCGGCCGTTCATCGAGCGAGCCGTGCGTTACCTTTTAAATGGGATCACCCTGAACTTCGGGTACGCGGAAAAGGTCTCAAGCGATACGGGATCTCGGCAAGTGCGGCTCATCTTGCTGGAGCGACTGCCGCATACTCTATTGCTTTGGGGAACGGCGCAGTTCCTCCTGTTCTTTCTCTCGGTGTTCGTGGCTTTGATGCTTTCCCGACGCTATGGGTCGATGTGGGATCGGCTGGTGGTGGCGTTGGCCCCCACGTCCGCACCGCCCGCCTGGTTTTACGGGATCATTTTGATCCTTATCTTCGCATCGTTGCTGCGGGTTCTTCCCTACGGTGGATTCGTTGATGCACCGCCGCCGCCGACGCGTTTGGGCTACGTCTTGAGCGTGCTCAAGCACATGATTCTGCCTGTGCTTTCCGTGATCGTCGGCGCGATTTTTGCTAGCATCTATAGTTGGCGCACGTTCTTCCTCATCTACTCCAGCGAGGATTATGTGGAGTTGGCCCGGGCCAAAGGCCTAACTGGCCGCGCCATTGAGAGGAGATATATCCTGCGTCCCACGCTCCCTCCCATCGTTACGAACTTTGCCCTCATGCTCATTTCGGTATGGATGGGTGGGATCATCACTGAGACGGTGTTTGCCTGGCCAGGTCTTGGCCGCATGCTCTATGAAGCCATCGGACATAACGACACTCCGGTGATCGTCGGGGCCAATGCGATCTATGGTTATCTCCTGGCCTTGAGCGTGTTCCTTCTCGACATCGTTTATGCGGCCCTGGATCCGCGGGTGCGGGTGGGAGCAACGGGAGGACAGCGACTATGAGCGCAATCTGGTTGAGACTCAAGGAGCTGCGACGGTATCCCTCGGCCGTGATCGGGCTCGTAGTGGTTGCGCTTCTCCTTCTGATGTCCATCTACGCCGTTGTGCGCTATCCCTATGGGAAAGCCATTTCCCTTTGGCGAGCCGGGGAAGTGGCTTGGCTGGAAAACCCGCGTAACGCCGCTCCCCTTTGGTTGAACTGGTTTGGGGCCGATTTGCCCCCCACCATCGTCCTGGGCAGTGACCAAGCTCGGGTTCTTGAAAACCAAGACCTGGGTGGAGGTGTGCACCGACGGCTGCTTTCCTTCTCCATCGATTACTTGTGGCGGGGAGGTTTTCCTTCGGAGATCGCCCTGTTCTATGAGGCCTCCTATCAGCGCACGCCGCCCCAGGCGGTGCTCCGCTGGCGGACCCCCGATGGGCGGGAAATCAGTCTGGGAACGCAAACGCTGAGGGAAAGCGGGCGATATCTGATCTCGGGGGACACGACTTTGGCCCGTCGGTTGGGGGGGATTTCCCCCCAGGTGGCGCTGTTTCGTGATCCTTGGGCTAAAGGTGACCAAGCTCGCCCCTTGCCTGGTCGCTATGAGCTCCTCGTAGAGCTCTACACTTTTGACCCCCAAGCCACGGCCAATTTGAAGTTCATCGCCTACGGGCGTGTACACGGTTGGGCTGGCACCGATCACCTGCGGCGCGATCTCACCCTCGCTCTTCTATGGGGGGCGCCCATCGCCATCGCCTTCGGAATGACCGTCGCCCTGACCCTCACCTTTTGGTATCTATTCGTCTCCGCTTTGGGCGCCTGGTTTGGAGGCTGGGTCGACGCGGTGATCGACCGGCTCACGGAGCTCCGCATGATCCTGCCCCTGTTGCCCATCTTGATCATGGTGGGGATGTTCTGGTCCCGGAGCATTTGGATCATCCTGGCTGTCCTCATCGTGTATGGACTGATCGGGGGGAGCAAGAGTTATCGGGCCATGTACCTGCAAGCCCGTGCTTCCCCGTACATCGAGGCCGCGCGGGCCTACGGAGCCGGAAATTTCCGGATCATCCTGCGATATCTCATGCCTCGTTTCTTACCCCTTTCCATTCCGGCCTTCGTGCAGGCCATCCCTGGATACGTGTTCTTGGAGGCCAGCTTGGCCATCCTCGGTCTTGGAGATCCCCTTTTGCCCACGTGGGGCAAGGTCATTCAGGACGCATACTCCAGGGGGGCATTGTATCTGGGCTACTATTACTGGATCCTGATCCCCGCAGCCATGCTGTTCATCACAGGGATAGGGTTTGCCTTCATCGGCTTCGCCTTGGACCGTATCTTCAACCCGCGGCTGCGCAGTTTGTGAGGGGAGAGCGATGATGGAGCACACCAAGATGGGGAACCAAACTTCGGTGGGCATCGCGGAAAATGCCCTGCTCGAGGTACGTGAGCTCCGCCTTTATTTCCGCACGACAAAAGGTGTGGTACAAGCGGTGGACAACGTCTCGTTTTCCTTGAGGGCACGACGAGCGCTCGCCGTGTTGGGGGAATCGGGGTGCGGGAAGACCTCGCTGGCGCGGGCCCTCCTTCGCCTCTTGCCCCGGAACGTTCACACCTTCGTCGGCTCCATCATCCTGGAGGGCACGGATCTCATGAAGATGAACGACGAGTGGTTCCGTAAGGAGATCCGCTGGCGGAAGATCTCCTTCGTACCTCAGGCCGCCATGAATGCCCTCAATCCCGTCCTCCGCGTGGGCTTTCAGATCGCCGAGCCCTTGATCGTGCATCATGGTGTGTCGAGGGCCGAGGCCATGAGGCGCGCAGAGGAGGTAGCTAGGATCGTGGGCCTGCCTGTGGACTTTCTGAACCGCTACGCCTTTGAGCTTTCGGGTGGCATGCGGCAGCGCGCCATCATCGCCATGGCCCTCATCACCAACCCCAAGCTCATCCTTCTGGACGAGCCCACGTCCGCCTTGGATGTGCTCACCCAGGCCAACATCATGAACTCGCTCAAAAAGATCAAGCAAGAGTTTGATGTGACCTACATCCTCATCACCCACGACATCGCCACGTCCAGCGAACTGGCCGACGAGGTGCTGGTGATGTATGCTGGTCACTTGGTGGAACACAGCCCCGCTGACGTGTTTTACGAGAACCCCACCCATCCCTATGCACAGAAGCTTCTGGCCAGCGTTCCCACCTTGCGCGAGGACAAACCCCTGGAGTTCATTCCCGGGCAGCCTCCAAGCTTGATCAATCCCCCAAGCGGATGTCGGTTCGCTCCTCGCTGCCCCAAGCGGTTCGAGATGTGCGATCAGGAGCCTCCGTTGTTCTCCCTGGACGGAAATCGAGTGGTGAAATGCTGGCTGGCGAGGTGAGTTTATGGGGCAAGGGAATCATTTGGTTCTTGCGGTGAGAGACCTGCACACGTGGTATGAGCTGCGGAAGTGGGGATTCCTCCGCGTGGGATATGTCCGGGCTTTGGATGGGGTGAGTTTCGAGCTGAAATATGGAGAGGCCCTGACCATTGTGGGCGAAAGCGGTTCCGGAAAAACTACGCTTCTCAAAACGATCCTTGGCCTTGTGCCTCCCACCAAAGGGGTGTTGGAGTTCGCCGGCCAGCGGGTGCATGCCAAGAACTTGGGATGGCTGCGCCGCCAGGTCGGATACGTCCAACAAGACCCGTATGGCGCCCTTCCCCCCTTCATGAACGTGCGCCGCATCCTCCTTGAGCCCCTCATCATCAACCGGGTGGGCAAGCCCCAGGAACGGGAGGAGCGGATCTGTGAAGTGCTGGAGGAGGTTCGTCTCACCCCGGTGGAGGACTTCCTTCCGAAGTTCCCCCACATGCTCTCCGGAGGGCAACAGCAGCGGTTGGTCATTGCCCGCGCCCTCGTGCTGCGGCCGAAGTTGATCGTGGCCGATGAGCCCGTGTCCATGCTGGACGCATCGGTGCGCGTGGAGATCCTTGACCTCATGCGCCGCGTCCAGCAGGCCCACAACCTCGGGGTCATTTACATCACCCACGATCTCTCCACCGTGCGCTACTTCTCGGAGCGCGTGTTCATCATGTATGCGGCCAAGGTGATCGAAAAGGCCAACGTGCGGGAGATCGTGCACAACCCCTTGCATCCTTACGCCCGGGCCCTTTTGGCGGCCATCCCTGACCCCGACCATGAAAATGCCCTCAGGTTCAAGGACGTTCCGCCCGGTGAGCCGCCGAGCCTCGTGCGCCCGCCCTCCGGATGCCGCTTTCACCCTCGGTGCACCCAGATGATCCAGGGCTTGTGCGAAAAAGAAGAGCCTCCGGAGTTCGAGCCGGTTCCGGGGCATTTCGTAGCCTGTTGGCTCTATCGATGAGAGACCGCCCTTGGATCCTGATCCTCTTGGGAGCAGCGGGCTTGCTCGCGGGGATGGTCCTGCCCTTTTTGATGGTGTTGCGGATCCTCGCCTCCACCTTTGCCCTCAACTTTTTGGCGTTTGCGTCCTCGGTGGGGGGCTTGTTCCTGGGCATGTTAGGCCTCATGGATTATGTGCGCTCCAGCCGGCGCGGACCGGACTGAGGTCCTTTTCTCCGGACGGCTCCTGCGCGTCCTCCGGCAGCACACCCCCCGTGGCTCCCGGGAGATCGTGGACCATCCCGGCGCTGTGGCCATCCTCGTCCTCAATGAAGAGGGCCACGTCCTTCTCGTGCGGCAACATCGGGAAGGCGCCCGGGGCGAGCTCTGGGAGATCCCTGCGGGCACGCTGGAACCCGGGGAGAAGCCTTACGCTTGTGCCCAGCGGGAGCTGGAGGAAGAGGTGGGACTTTCCGGTAGGCTCCGGTTCCTGGGCGTGCTCTACCCGACCCCAGGGTACTCCACCGAACGGATCTTTCTGTTCCGTCTGATCAACCCCGTTGCGACGGCAAAAGCCCGAAACGAGATCGAAGAGGTGCGGTTCTTTCCCCTGGCGGAGATTCTGAACCTTGCCCGAAAAGGAAAGGGCGACGGCAAAACTCTAGCTGCCCTCGCCTTTTTCTTGGCTTCAGCACAAAAAGAAGGCGAAGGAGACCTCTAGTCCTCTAGTTTGGGGATGCGAATACCGCGTTCTTTGGCGATGCGGATGGCTTTTTCGTAGCCAGCGTCGGCGTGGCGGGCCACGCCCAGGCCCGGGTCCACGGTGAGGACGCGCTCCAGCCGCCGGTCCGCGGCCTTGGTTCCGTCGGCCACGATGACCATCCCCGCATGGATGCTCTTTCCGATCCCCACCCCGCCGCCGTGGTGTACGGACACCCAGGTCGCCCCACACACCGCGTTGAGGAGAGCGTTGAGGATGGGCCAGTCCGCGATGGCATCCGAGCCGTCCCGCATGCCCTCCGTCTCCCGATAAGGGGAGGCCACGGAGCCGGAGTCCAGGTGGTCCCGGCCGATCACGATGGGTGCCTGCACCTCGCCCTTGCGCACCAGCTCGTTGAACAGAAGCCCCGCTTCCGCTCGCTCACCGTAGCCCAGCCAGCAGATCCGCGCAGGAAGCCCCTGGAACCGCACCTTCCTCTCGGCCTTCTCGATCCAGCGCCGCAGGGACTCGTCCTTGGGGAAGAGCTCCACCACTGCGCGGTCCGTGCGCAGGATGTCCGCAGGATCTCCGGAGAGGGCCACCCAGCGGAACGGGCCCTTCCCCTCACAGAACATGGGCCGAATATACGCCTGCACGAAGCCAGGGAAGGAGAACGCGATCTCGTGGGGAAGGCCGCCTTTTTCCGCCTGGGCCCGGATGGCGTTGCCGTAGTCGAACACCACCGCTCCGGCCTCCTTCATCTCCGCCATGGCCCGCACGTGCCGCACCATGGACTGGTAAGAAAGCTCGATGTAACGCTGAGGATCCTCGCGCCTGAGCTTTAGGGCCTCGGCGTAGGTCATCCCGCCCGGCACATAGCCGTGGAGCTCATCGTGGGCAGCGGTCTGGTCCGTGACCACATCGGGGATGATCCCCCGCCGTAGGAACTCCGGATAAATATCCGCGGCGTTCCCCAAAAGACCGATGGAGATGGGGTCACCCTTGCGCTTGTGCTCCAGCGCCAGATCCAGGGCCTGGTCCAGCGAGTCCGTCCAGGTGTCCAATTGGCCCAAGGCGAGCCGGCGCTGGATCTTCTCGGGGTTGATCTCCACGATGATGCCCACGCCCTCGTTCATGGTGATGGCCAGGGGCTGGGCACCGCCCATCTCGCCCAGGCCTGCGGTGAGCACGAGCTTCCCCCGCAAGGTGCCGTCGAAATGCTGGCGAGCACACTCCGCCAGGGTCTCGTAGGTTCCTTGGAGGATCCCTTGAGTCCCGATGTAGATCCAGCTTCCGGCGGTCATCTGGCCGTACATGGTGAGGCCCAGCCGCTCCAGCTCCCGGAACTTCTCCCAGGTGGCCCACTCCGGCACGAGCATGGCGTTCACGATGAGCACCCGCGGCGCGTCCTCGTGGGTCTTGAAGATGGCCACCGCCCTTCCGGACTGAACCACGAGGGTCTCGTCGTTCTCGAGCTCCCTAAGACAGCGCACGATCCGGTCGAAATCCTCCCAGGAGCGGGCGGCCTTGCCCGTTCCCCCGTAGACGATGAGGTTGGCCGGATCCCCCGCCACCTCGGGGTCGAGGTTGTTCATGAGCATCCGCAAAGCCGCTTCTTGCAGCCAGCCCTTGCAGGAGATGTGCGTTCCCCGTGGGGCTCGCACCTCACGCACGCCAAGGACATCCCCCATGGTGCCCTCCGACCCAATGGTAGGGGCAAAAGGTTCCCTTTGCCATAGGAATCGCGCACTTCGGGCGCCTGGGCCTTTTGCGGATACAATGGAGCATCGCGTAGGGAAACGGAGGCGATGGCAATATGCGGAAAATTTTGGGGATGGCGATGCTGGTTGTGGCGCTTGCCGGGCCGTGGGGATGGGCGCAGAACCGCTTGGGTGTGGGCGGAAGTTTTGCCCTGGGCGCGCCGGTGCTCGATGTGTTCTACGAGCTTCCGGCGGGGAACACGGCCACCCGCTTCACCCTGAGCCTTTGGGCGTTTGCGCCGGGAGGCACGCTGGCTTTCTCCGTGGACGGGAGCTTCCTGTTCACCCCCCAGATCGGCGGGTTCAACGCGTACTTCGGCGGCGGAGCGGGTGGCGTGGCCGTGGTGGCCGGCGGCTTGGGCGGCGTGGCTGCGATCAGCTTGACCGTCAACGCCGTGGGGGGCGCCTACTTCCCCGTCACCGAGACCTTCGCCCTCTATGCGCAAGTGAAGCTCCTAGGCGTCCTCGATCTCGCCACCATGTCCATCAACGCCCTCCTCATGCCGGGCTTCGGCCTTTGTGTGGTGTTCTAGCCGGGAAATCTCCCAGGGATGAGGATCGGGGAAGGGGGCCGTGGCGCCCCCTTTTCCTTGGGTCTGATCCATGTTGGTCCTTGAGCCCGGGCCTAGAGGCCCGCACACTGCCGGCGTGAAGTGGGTTCTCCTTGTTCTCGTGGTCAGCGCAGCCCTTTTCTTGACCTTGGGCCTGGTGAGGTCTTGGCCTGCCCTCGACCCGTATGAGGCGCTCCACCGCGCCCTGCGGGCGCCGGATCAGCACCTGGCGGAGCTGTGGCATCTGGCCCGCCGCGAGGATGGCGCAGGATGGATCGCCCGGCTGGAGCTGAGCAAGGTTCTATTGGCGCGGGGTGAGGGCGCGGCCTCTGTGGCCCTGCTGCAGGAGGCCCTGGCCCTCTATGAGACCCAAGAAGCTTACCGGTTATTGGCGCGGGCCTTGGAGATGGCCGGCCGCTCGGAGGAGGCCTTGGCGGTGTGGAAAAAGCTCCTCCCCGGTACGGAAGCGGCGGAAGCCATCCTCCGTCTAGAGAGGGACAGGCTCGTCGCCGCCAGGAGCCTGGTGGCCTCCGGCGCCTACGCCCACGCCCTTCTGGCCCTCGCGGGTCGGACCGAGGCCGAAGCGGTGCTCTTGCGGGCGCGGGCGTTGACCGGATTGGGCCGGAACAGCGAGGCCGCCCAGGAATATGAACGCTACTTGGCCCTGGCCCCCCATGACCAGCAGGCCCGCGTGGAATATGGGCAGGTCTGGGAACGTCTGGGACAAACGGACAAAGCCCGGGCGGCGTACCAAGCGGCCGGTTCCGCCGGTGCCTTACGC
>CALKFO010000056.1 GCA_938084765.1 Candidatus Bipolaricaulota bacterium
CGGATATCGAAAGCGAAACCGCTCGGTACGGGATCTCCTTCGATGGGGTGACCATGCCGGAGGCCACCGGCTACAACTTCCTTGCCCTGCGCGAGGATTTCTTCTTCCTTTTGGACGTCCTTTTCGACCTCGTCTTTCATCCACGTATGGACCCCGAAAGCGTGGAGGCCGAGCGGCCCATCGTGGCCGGAGCAGTGAGCACGGAGGCAGAATTTGCTCCTTGGGAATGGGTGCGCCTTAAAGTCGACGACATGGTGTTTGAGACCGATGAGTTTCACGCCATGGGCACCCCGGAGACGGTCGCCCGCCTTTCCCAGGCCGATCTCCACGCTTGGCACAAGAACTACTACCACCGGGGAAACACGACGCTCCTCGTGGTGGGGGACGTGGACGAGCGGGAGATCGAGGGGTTTTTGGCCCAAGAGGCCATGCCGGAGAGAGGGAAGGAGCCCCAAGCCCGACGGGTGGCGCACCTCCAGCGGGTGTGGGTCAAGGACACGGCTTTGCCTACTCCTGAGCTTTTCCTTGGCTTCCGGCTGAGGCGGGAGTGGAATGGCCCGGCTCTCCAGGCCCTCAAGTTCTTGCTCGCGGATGAGCCCTTTTCTCTCCTTTTTCGCCGGCTCCGCACCGCGGAGCCTTTGGCCTACATGGTGGATTCCGGGGTCAAGTTCCTTTCTGATGGGGGAAGGCTGGGGATCTACGTGGGCCTGGCTGAACCCGGTGTAGCTCCCCGCGTTTGGGAAGCCATTCTCGAACTCATCCGGAACCTACAGGCCGGAAAGATCCCGGAGGAGACGCGGGTTTGGGCGGAGAAGGCCGCGCGGTTTGAGGCCGTCTATGAGCGCTGCGACCCGGAGCGGGCCCTCGTCGCCCTCCGCCGAAAAGCTTTGGAAGGGGAAGAGACGAGGATTTCTTGGGATGGCCTTCCTGAGCTGAGCCAGCAGATATTCCGGGAGGAGAACGCGTACCTGGCCGTGTATGGGAGCACTCCGGGCTGGGATCCGGAGCGGGCGCTTAGGGAACTCTAGGGGACTTCTTCCGTGGTCAGGCCGACGATGGCAAGGTCGCGGCCCTCCCGGATTTCCACCGGAGCACCGCACTGCGGGCAGGAAAGGAGGGGCACGGCCATGTGCCACCCTTCCTCCCTGAGGTAGCGGGCCTCCCCCTCATAACCGCAGGAAGGGCAGCGGACCCGCACGGGCACGTTCTCCAAAACGAGTTCCGACCCAGAAAGTTCTGTCCCTTCCGCGAGGATGCGCCAGGCCTCGCTTAAAGCCCACTCTGAAAGCACCAAAAGTTCACCTTTCCTCACGTGGACCTTGCGGATCCGTCCAGGCACAGGGTGCTCCCGCAAATAGGCACGCAGGCTTTCCAAAAGGGATTGGGCCAGGGAGTACTCGTGCATCAAAAGCCCAGGGCGGAGAGAAGCTCCTCCACGCCCCGGCCGCTTTTGGCCGCCGTGAACACCACCTTGCCGTGGGGATTGACCCTCTTGTAGTCGGCAGCGATCCTTTCTGGATCCACACCCACAAAGGGCGCCAAATCCACCTTGTTGATGGCCACCACGTCCGTCTGGATGAACATCTTGGGGTGCTTACGCACCATGTCGTCGCCCTCGGTCACGGAGATGACCACGAGGTCCATGTCCGTGCCCAAGGGGAAGTCCGCCGGGCACACGAGATTGCCCACGTTCTCGATGAACAGGACGTCCACCTGGTCCAGGGGGAAGTCCTCCAAGGCGTGCCCCACCTGGTGGGCATCGAGGTGGCATTGATCCCCGGTGTTGATCTGGATGGCGGGTAGTCCTGCGGCCCGAAAGCGCTTGTAGTCGTCGTCCCCGGCCACATCGCCCGCGATGGCTCCCACCCGTAGGCCCCGCTCCCGCAGCCTCTCCGCCATGCGCAGGATGAGCTCGGTCTTCCCCGAGCCAATGGCGCCCATGACGTTGATGGCGCGAATCCCCTTCCCTTTGAGAAGGCTGTAGTTTTGGGAGGCCAGTTCCAGTTGTCGCTGCAGCACGTCGCCGAACGAGCCCGTGACGTCGTGCATGGCCGCCGATCTTACCCTTCCCGCGGGGCTCATCCAGGGCCAAAGCTGGAGAAGACCGGCATTTCGCCCCGCGGCTTGCTGGAAGCTAAGTCCCGTGGTATAGTCGCCTGCCATGCGCCGGGTCGCCGAAATCGCGGCTACGTTCGCGCTGGCTTTTCTTGTTTACCTTCTGCTCACCCTCCCCAGCGGCACCTTCGGGCTTTGGTCCGCGGAGGAGCTCCTGGCTGGAGCGGTGATCGCGCTTCTGGCGGCCCTCGCCTCCCATCGCCTCCTCTGGGAGCAGGGCGGCTGGCGGCTCCTCAACCCTTGGCGGTGGGTGGTTTTCCTCGTCTATCTTGTGGGTCCGTTCTTTTTGGCCATGGCCAAGGCCAACCTGGACGTGGCCTATCGGGTGATCACGGGCCGCATCAACCCCGGCATCGTCCGCTTCAACCCCGGCCTCAAGACCGACGCGGGCCGCACCTTGCTCGCCAACTCCATCACCCTGACCCCTGGCACCCTGACCCTGGAGGTGGACGAGGAGACCGGTGACTTCTACGTGCACTGGATCAATGTGCGCAACGTGGATCCTGCGCCCGAGGAGGTGTGCGGTCCCTTCCCCCGCTGGGCGAAGGTGGTGGCGGAATGATTGTGGAGCT
This sequence comes from Candidatus Bipolaricaulota bacterium, assembly GCA_938084765.1. Taxonomy (GTDB): domain Bacteria; phylum Bipolaricaulota; class Bipolaricaulia; order Bipolaricaulales; family Bipolaricaulaceae; genus DTER01. The sequence goes on from CALKFO010000056.1 coordinate 2,688, forward strand.
CTCCTTGGGGATCGGGGCGGCGGTGCTTTTGGCTTACGCCTTGGTCTGTTCCATAAGGTTGGCCATCGGGCCCACCGCGGCTGACCGGGCCGTGGCCCTGGACACCATCAACACCCTGGTCGTGGCCATCATGGTCCTCGTGGGCGCGGCCTTCAACCTCATGATCATCATGGACGTGGCTCTGGTCTACGCCCTCCTTTCCTTCGTGGGCACACTGTACATTGCGCGCTATTTGGAGGAGGGGCTGCGGTGAACGTTCTCATCTACGTGTTCTTGGGGATCGGGGCGATCTTCAACGGGTTGGGTGCCGTGGCCCTCCTGCGCTTTCCTGATGTGTACACCCGCATCCACGGGGCCACGAAGTGCACCACGTTTGGGTCCATCTTCTCCATCCTGGCGGTGGCGGTGTACGGGGCGGCCCGGGGCGGGGGGGATGGCGTGGGCATGGTGATCCGGGCCCTCCTGGCCCTGGTGTTTTTGCTCCTTACCAACCCCACGGGCTCCCATGCCCTGGCCCGGGCGGCCCATCGCGCCGGAATCAAACCCTTCCGAGCGGTGGTGGATCGACTGGAGGAGCACCGATGACGCTCTGGGCGAGCCTCCTTGTCATGAGCCTGGTGATGACCGTGCTCTCCGGGTTTTTGGCCGTGGTGTTGCGGGATCTTCTGGCGGCGGCCCTGGCCCTGGGCGCCCAAGGGCTCTTTTTGTCCTTGGCCTTCTACCTCTTGCAGGCGCCGGACGTGGCCATCGCCCAAGCGGGGATCGGCGCAGCCCTCACCACGGCCATCTTCCTTTTGGCCATTCGAAAAACCCGCAGGAAGGAGGAGGAGTGAGCCGCTGGGTTTCCTTGGCGGCGTTCCTGGTGGCCGCGGGTTTCCTGATCTTTGGGGCGCTGGCCTTGCGCCCCTTTGGCCAGCCCAAACGGGCGGAAATGGATCAGTACTTCACCCTCTACTCTCAGCCGGAGGTGGCCGCCAACAACGCTGTGACCGCCATCGTCTTTGACTACCGCGGTTACGACACCCTGGGCGAGGCCACGGTGCTGTTCACCGCCGTGACCGGGGTGGCCCTCATCCTGCGGAGGTGGAAGCCATGACGGTGGTGGTGCGCACGGTCGCCCGGGTTCTGTTCCCCGTGGCCTTGGCGTTTGGGGGCTATGTCATCATGCACGGGCACCTCACGCCGGGCGGGGGGTTCCAGGGCGGCGCAGTGGCCGCCTCGGCCTTGGCCCTGGTCTTGGTGGCGTTCAGCCCGGCTCGGCTCAAGGGGAAAAAAGGTCTTTTCTCCGCCCTGGAGAGCTTGGGCGGTGTGGCGTTCGTGGTGTTGGGCTTTTTAGGGCTGGGCCTCACGTTTTTTGCCAACGTCCTGGCCGGAGCAGGCGGGTTGTTTGGCCAGCCCGTGCCCGCCGGCCCGAACCCCGGCGAGCTCAACACCGCCGGGACCTTGCCCCTCATGAACTGGGCCGTGGGCTTCAAGGTCCTGGCTGGCCTGGGCGCCGTGGTCCTCCTCTTTGCCCTCTTCGGAGGCGAGGATGATCGGTAACCTGCCGTTCGTGGCGTGCATGGTCCTCATTGCGTTGGGGATGTGGACCCTCCTTTTCAAGCGCAACCTGGTCAAGCTCGTGATCGGGGTAGGGCTCATCGAAAGCGGGGTGAACCTGTTCCTCGTGGCCTTGGGTTACGTGCGGGAGGGGGTTCCGCCCATCTACACCTATGCGCCGGCAGGCGCGCCCATGGTCCTCCCCACGCCCCAGGCCTTGACCCTCACCAGCATCGTGATCGGCCTGGCCACCACTGCCCTCATGCTCGCCTTCGCCGTGGTCATCTACCGCCATAAGGGCACGTTGGATGCCCGGAAGATCCGGGACCTGCGGGGGTGACGGATGAGCATACACGCGCCCATTTTGGCCATCGCCGTCCCGCTTTTGGGCGGGTTTGCCGTGCCCCTTTTGGCGAAGGTCCACAAAGGGCTGCGGGATCTTTGGGCTCTCCTTGTGGTCCTGTTCGTGGGGGCTTGCGTGGGCGTTGTGGCCGTCCACGTGTTCACCGAAGGCATTTGGGTCTATGTCCTGGGCGGCCGCCACCCCCAGGAGACCCTCGTATCCGGTGGTTTTCCCATCCGCATCATGCTCGTGGTGGACGGGATGAGCGCCTTCATGGGGATCATCGCCGGTTTCTTGGCCCTGTGCGCTTTCCCCTTCGCCCTGCGGCTCCTGCCCGAGGAGGAGGGCAAGAGCCTGGCCCTCACCCTGGGCCTTCTCCTTCTGGCGGGGATTTTGGGCATGGTCTACACCGGCGACCTCTTCAACTTCTTTGTGTTCTTGGAGGTCACGAGCATCGCGGCTTGTGCCCTCATTGGATTCCGCACCTGGTCGAGCCGGGCTCCCGAGGCCGCGTTCAAGACCATGCTCCTTTACAGCCTGAGCGGCCTCTTTTTCCTGTTGGGCGTGGCTTTCCTGTACGGGGAGTATGGAGCGTTGAACTTGGCCTACGTTGCCGCGCAGCTGCGGGGTTCGGGGGTGGACCGGTTGGCCCTGGCCCTGTTCTTGGCGGCCCTCCTCATGAAGGCGGCGGCGGCGCCCGTGCACTTCTGGGCGCCCGATGCCTACGGCGAGGCCCCGGCCGCGAAAACCCTCCTTTTGGTGGTGAACACCCAGGCCTCCCTCTACGGGCTTTGGCGGGTTCTGTTCACCCTTTACGGTGGGCTGTGGGACGCGGGGATCGGTTGGCTGGTGGTGAGCCTGGGCCTCCTCACCATGGTGGTGGCGGCGTTCATGGCCCTGGTGCAGACGGATCTGGGGAGGCTGGTGGCCTACGGCGCCGTATCCCAGATCGGCTACATGATGCTGGGGGTAGGGGTGGGCCTGGTGACCCTCGCCGGCCGGCCGGACTACGGCCTGGTGGCCGTGAAGGGCGGGGTGTTCCACATGCTCAACGACGCCCTCACCGTGGGCCTTCTGTTCCTGTGCGTGGGCGCGGTGGAGTGGGCCCAGGGCACGCGGGATTTGCGGGAGCTGGGCGGCCTGGGGCATGGCCTTCCCGAGGTGGCACTGTGCTTCCTCTTGGCCTCCCTGGCCTTGGCGGGCCTCCCGCCCCTCAACGGCTTCGCCTCGAAGATCCTCATCTACCAGGGGAGCTTCCGCCTCTCTCCCATCCTGGCGGCCATCGCGGTGTTGGCCTCCATCCTCCTTCTCGCCGTGTATGCCCGGGCGTTTCAGGGCGTGTTTCTGGGGTCCAGGGTGGAGGTGCAAAACCGGGTGCCGGCCGTGTTTCTCCTGAGCATGGGCGCGTTGGCGGTGGCGCTGGTGGTGGTGGGGCTGGTGCCTGGCTTTTTCCTGGAGGGCGTGGTGGCGCCCGCGGCGGAAGCGCTTTGGCACGGCCGCGACCTTTACCTCGCCGCGGTGTTGGGAGGGTGAGGCATGGCCGAGACCATCCGCATCGTCACTGGCCAGGGCTACTGGAGCGCCCTGATCTGGGTGGCCGCGGCGCTGGGTGTCCTGGTCTTGGCTTTTGGGGTTTGGGGGCGGGGCCGGCGGGAATACAAACGGGGAACGGAGCAGGAGCTTCCCTTTGTGTCGGGGGAGCGGATGGAAAACCCTCATGTGGGCGCGCTTCACCTCTATTGGGGGCTTACCGAGGCCCTGCGGCCGCTCTTGGAGCGCCTGAGGAACTGGCACTCGGGCGTGGTTAACGACTACGCCGGTTGGTTTGTGGTCATCCTTGGGGTAATCTTGCTCCTCCTCTTGGTGTAGGAGGCGGGCATGGGGCTTTCCGCGTTCAAGCGGGCGTTATGGGTGTTCCACGTGGCCACGGGCTCGTGCAACGGCTGCGATATTGAGATCGTGGCTGCCCTTACTCCCCGCTACGACGTGGAGCGCTTTGGCATTCGGCTTGTGGGCACCCCACGCCATGCCGATGTCCTTTTGGTGACGGGGCCGGTCACGCGCATGATGGCCGAGCGGCTTAGGCGCATCTACGAGCAGACCCCGGACCCCAAGGCCGTGGTCGTGGTGGGCGGCTGCGGCTCCACCTCCGGCGTGTTCTACGAAAGCTACAACGTGGTGGGCCCAGTGGACCGCATCATCCCCGTGGACGTGTACGTGCCGGGCTGTCCGCCCCGGCCGGAGGCCATCATCGACGGCGTGGTCAAGGCCGTGGCCAAGCTGGAGAAGTTGGGAGCGAAGGTATGAGGGCGGAGCGGGTTTTACAAGCGCTCACCGCCTCATTAGGGGAAAAGCTTCGTAACCCGGAGCTTCGGCCGCGCGAGGTGGGCGTGCGCCGGAAATGGACAGTGGAGGAAATCTGGGCCGAGGTCCCCCGGGAGGCCATTCCTCAGGCTGTGGCCACCTTGAAGAACCTCGGTCCTCTGCACATCTCCATCATCTCCGGGCACGATGCCGGCGACGTCATTGAGCTCCTTTATCACTTGGCGGTGGGCTTCGGCACCGAGGGCGGGGAGGTGATGGTCACCCTGCGCACGTTCCTCCCCAAGAGCGATCCCAGGGTGCCCTCGATCTGTGGGATTCTGCCGGGCGCGGAGACCACGGAGCGGGAGAAGATCGAGTTCCTCGGGGTGGAGTTCCCGGGCATCCCCCGCCGGGACCACGTGTTTTTGCCCGATGACCTTCCCGTGCATCCCTGGCGGCGGGACGAGCCCGAGCTTGAGAAGTTCCTGCACCGCATGGTGGAGTGGGAGAAAGGCCATGAGCGAAAGGAATCCGAGGGATCCTAACGATCCTGTGCTTCCCGCGGTGGACGAGGTGCGGGAGGTGGAGCTGCGGGGCCTGGAGGCGGGGTTGGGCGAGACCTTCGAGGTGCCCATCGGCCCCATCCATCCGGCCCTGAAGGAGCCCATCCGCCTCACGTTCCGGGTGCGGGGCGAGCGCATCGTGGGCGTGGATATCCGCACGGGCTTTGCCCACCGCGGGATCGAGTTCATGGGCATGCGCCAGGGCCGCAACCTCATCCAGGTGCTGTACCTGGCGGAAAGGATCTGCGGGATTTGTTCCGTCTCCCACCCCATTGCCTTCACCCAGGCCGTGGAGCGGGCTGCCGGGATCGAGGTTCCCCCGCGGGCCCAATACATCCGGGTCATCATCTCCGAGCTGGAGCGCATCCACTCCCACCTCCTTTGGGCGGGCGTGGCCGCCCACGAATTGGGGTTCGACACCCTTCTCCACCTCACCTGGCGGGTGCGCGAAAAGGTCCTGGACATCCTGGAGGAGCTCTCGGGAAACCGTATCGATTACGCCATCCCTATCTTCGGCGGGGTGCGGCGGGACATCACGCCCGAGCAGTACCCCAAGGTGTGGGAGGCGATCCGCTACTACCGTGGCCTTCAGGAGCAGCTTTTGGATGCGTTCCTCAACGATCCCACGGTGGAGGCGCGCACAAGGGGGGTGGGCATTTTGGAGCCCAAGGAGGCGGAGGAGCTGTGCGCGGTGGGTCCCACGGCCCGCGCCTCCGGCCTCCGCAAGGACGTGCGCCAGGACCGCCCCTATTTGGCCTACCCCGACTTCGAGGTGCGGGCCATCACCCCGGCCGATTACGGCCTCACCCCCCTAGGCGACGTGTACGACAAGATCGTGGTGCGGCTCCTTGAAGTGGGCCAGTCCCTGGACATCATCGAGAAAGCCCTGGAGAACATGCCGGAGGGCGAGATCACCTCCTTCCCCAAGATCCCCGCTCTCCTGGCTCACCTGAAGAAGGCGGAGGGCGAGGGCCTGGGGTGGCACGAGGCTCCCCGGGGCGAGGTCATCCACTACGTGCGCCTCGTCTCCGGCGACGAATCCCTTCTCGTGTGGAAGGTGAAAGCCCCCACCTACTCCAACCTCATGAGCTGGTACCCCATGTTCGAGGACCAGGAGATCGCGGACATCCCCATCATCGCCGCCTGTATCGACCCCTGCATTTGCTGCATGGACCGGGTGTACGTGGTGCGTGACGGCAAAGAGGAAACCTGGACGAAGGAGAAGCTCCTCCAGCTTTCCTGGGAGAAGACGCGGAGGATGCGGCGATGAGCGGCTGGGTGGCATTGGGCCAGGCGGCGGTGGCCCTGGTGGCCGGCGGGGTGGTGGGGCTCTTTTTCCGCGGTTTGGATCGGAAGATCGCCGCGCGGATGCAGGCCAGAATCGGCCCACCCCTCCGCCAACCTTTCCTGGACCTGGGAAAGCTTTTGGTGAAGGAGACGGTGATCCCCAAAACGGCGGTGGCCTGGGTTTTTTCGGCCATGCCTTTCGTGGCCGTGATCGCCTCCTTCACGGCTTTGCTGTACCTGCCCTTGGGCCCGTTCGGCCCGATCCTGGAGGGCCACGGGGACGCCATTTTGGTCCTGTACCTTTTGGCCGTTCCCGCCCTGGCCATGGCCCTGGGCGGGTTCGCCTCCGGCTCGCCCCTGGGCGTGGTGGGCGCCCAGCGGGAGCTCGTGATGCTCGTGTCCTATGAGTTCCCCCTGGCGGTGGTGCTGGTGGCCGTGGCCTGGCGCCTCACCACGTTAGGTTTGGCCCCGGCCTTCTCCCTCGGCGTCATGGCCCAGCACCCGCTTTGGACCATGGTGGGCCCCCTGGGGATCATCGGATTGACCATCCTCTTGGTCTCTCTCCTTGTGGTGACGCCTGCGGAGCTCGCCAAGATCCCCTTCGACATCCCGGAGGCGGAGACGGAGATCGCCGGAGGTCTGTTTGTGGAGTACTCCGGCACCTATTTGGCCCTGTTCTATTTGGCGGACGCGGTGCGCACGGTGGTCATGGCCGGGCTGGTGGTGGCCCTGTTCTTCCCCTATGGGATCGCCCAACCTTTGGGTCTTGGGGGCGCGGCGGCCGCCGCCGTGGACCTCCTGTTCTGGCTGGCGAAGGTGTTGGTGGTGATGGTGGTGGCGGTGACCACGGTGCGGGTGGGCATGGCCCGCCTGAAGGTGGACCAGATCGCCCGCGGCTTTTGGTGGCGCATCACCGCCCTGGCCTTGAGCGGCCTCCTGCTTTTGGCCTTGGATAAGGTGGTGACCGGATGATCCTCAAGACTTTGATCGCCCAGTTTCTCTCCCGGCCGGCCACCAATCGCTTCCCCGCCAAGTACATGCCCAAATCGATCACGGCGTTTTTGGCCAAAGTGCAAGCGGGGAAAGCGCGGATCCATCCGCCTGTTCCGGTGCCCCCCAAGTTCCGGGGGAAGATCGCCTACGACCGGGAGAAGTGCATCGGGTGCCAGCTGTGCATTCGGGTGTGCCCGGCCAAGGTCATCGAGTTCAAGCCCGAGGTGAAAAAGATTCGCATGCACGTGGCGCGCTGCACGTTCTGTGCCCAATGCGTGGACGTCTGCCCGGTCAACGCCCTTGCCCTAAGCCCGGAGTTCTTGTTGGCCAGCACGGACCGGCTTTCCTCGGAGCTCATCGTGGAATGAAAAAAGAAGGGCGGGCAAGCCCGCCCTTCCGGCCAAGGGTGCGGAGGGAAGCTAGTTCCCCAGGGCTTCGAGCTTGGCGCTGAGCACCTCGTGCAGGGTGGGGAGGAAGCGCACCAAGGCTATTCCCCGCAGGAGATCCAGGCGCATGTCCGGCGGGAGCTGAGGCCGACGGGGCTGGCCTGGGACACCCCGGGGGACCATGCGCTCCCTGAGTCGCTCCTGGAGCGGAGCCCGCTCCTCGACCCGGATGCCCTGCCTCATCCGCTCCCACTGGGCCACGGTGAGGATCCTTTTAAGCCCGGCGACGAACTTGTCCTCCAAGGACCGCAGTTTCTTTCCAAGCTCCCTTTGGTAGGAGGCCAGGAGCTCCCGCAGCTCCTTGGGCGAGCCTTGGAAAGCCAAAAGCTCCTCATGGAGCTTCTCCGGCATGTTCACGATCTCCTCCCGCAGGGGAAGGAGCTCCTCCACCAGGGCGAGCAGGGCCTTCATCTGGGCCGGCGAAAGCTCTAAAGCATTGATCCAGATGAGGACAAGATTCTCCTGGCCCAAGTACCTGCCCAGCCCCGCTCCCACCATCTGGCCGAATGCGCCAACGGCGAGCAAGCTGGCCATCGCCGCGCTTAGCACAAGCCTCCGCATCTTTCCACCACCTCCAGGCAAAAGTGTAGCCAGGGAAGGGTGGACGGCCGGAGGAGAAGGTGTGGAGGAATGGTGGAGGTGGGGTGGGGGTATACTTCCTGGGCCATGATCACGTTGCGGCGGCGGGATAAGGTCCTCACCGTTCCAGCGGGAAAGAACCTGGAGGGCATCCTGCGGGAGGTTGGGATCCTCCCGGACACGGTGCTTGTGGTCCGGGATGGGAAGATCGTGCCCCTCGATTATCGGCCCCAGGACGGCGAGGAGTTTGAGCTCATCGACGTGATCTCCGGAGGGTAGGATGCGCTGCACGTTTTGCCCGAGTGAGGCGGTTCTGCGCCTGCGTCACGCCAACCTGCGGCTTTGCCCGGAGCACCTCGTGGCCCGGGTGGAAAAGGAGGCGGAAAAGGCCATCCGGGAGTTTCGCATGTTCAGCCCGCAGGAGAAGATCCTGGTGGCCGTCTCCGGCGGGAAGGACTCCCTGGGGCTTTGGGCCATCCTCACCCGGCTGGGCTACACGGCGGACGGGCTGTACATCGATCTGGGCATCGGCGACTATTCCCGGCGCTCCCGGGAGTTCTGCGAGGTTTTCGCGCGTGAGCATGGGCTTATGCTTCACGTTTTGGAGCTGCGCAAGGAGCTGGGCGCTGGGCTGGATGAGATCGCGGAGACGCTGCGCGGGGAGCCCTGCGCCCATTGCGGGGCCATCAAGCGCTACCTCATGAACCGGGCGGCCTGGGAGGGTGGCTATGCGGCCCTGGCCACCGGCCACAATCTGGACGACGAGGCCGCCACCCTGTTGGGCAACACCCTGCGCTGGGACTTGGAATACCTGGCCCGCCAGTACCCCGTCTTGCCCGAGGGGCCCAAGCTTGCCCGCAAGGTGAAGCCCCTCGTTTACCTTTCGGAGCGGGAGATGGTGGCCTACTGTCTCCTCCGTGGGATCCGCTACATCTACGAGGAATGCCCGCACAGCGTGGGAGCGCGTTCCCTGTTTTTGAAGGACATCCTCAACCGCCTGGAGGATGCCGCCCCCTCCACGAAGATCACGTTCCTCAAGTCCTTCTTGCGCGTGCACGACCAGCTTCCCCCCGGTCCCGAAGCGGAGGTGCACGCGTGCCCCTCCTGTGGGATGCCCACCGCGGCCCGAGGGCCGTGCCGGTTCTGCCGGATCAAGGAGAGGATGGCCCAGCGTGCGCCCGCTTGAGTACGGGGAACCGGTGATCCTCTGGGAAACCGGCCGGGGCCGGACGTTCCTCATCACCCTCACCCCCGGCGGCAGCTTTCATTCCCACCGCGGGGTCATCCGCCACGACGACGTGGCGGGAAAACCGGAGGGAACCGAGGTCCTCTCCTCCACCGGGCACCCGTTTGTGGCCTTCCGGCCGCGCCTGGCCGATCGCATGATGAAGGTCCACCGCCAGACCCAGATCGTCTATCCCAAGGATGCCGGTTGGCTCATTTTGGCCCTGGACCTTTTCCCGGGTGCGCGGGTGATCGAGATGGGCACGGGATCGGGGGCCTTCACCATTCTCCTTGCTCAGCTTGTGGGGCCCACAGGACGGGTCTACACCTACGACCGCCGGCCCGACTTCCTCTATAACGCCTTGCAGAACATCCAAAAACTTGGATATGCGGATCGGGTGGAGGCCCAGCTCCTCACCGCCGGCGAACCTTTCCCCGTTTCCGACGTGGACGCGGTCTTTCTGGATCTCCCCACGCCCTGGGAGGCCATTCCGCCGGCGCGGGAGGCTCTCGCTCCGGGCAGGCCTCTGGCCCTTCTCGTTCCCACCGCGGAGCAGCTCAAACAGTCCGTGAAAACCCTCGCGGAACATGGATTCGTGTGGATCGAGGCTGTAGAGATCCTGGAGCGGAGGATGCTCGTGCGGGAACGGGAGGGCGTGCGGCCCCTGGAGCGCATGGTGGGCTTCACCGGCTACCTCGTGTCGGCGCGCAAGGCCCTTGTCGGGCGCCCCGCGGAAGCGGCCACCGCGGACATCCCTGAGGAGGACTAGGACGCGGCCAGCGCCGCCGGGTCCAGACGGAAATACCGGCCCAGCAACCGATACAACTCGGGGTGATGGAGCTTCAAGCTCCACGGATCGGCGAAAAAGAGTTCCACGGCCACGGCGAAGAACTCCGCCGGGTTTTCCAGGCCCAGAGCCAGAGGCGTGGGACGGGGAAAGGCCCAAAGATCCCGGTATTCGTCCAGGACTTGTCGCCAGGGCGCACGAAGCTCCGGAGGCAGGACGGGAACGCCCTGCATGGCGCCGTCCTCGAGGTCCAGTTGGTGGGCGAACTCGTGGACGACCACGTTGCGGGCGCCTGGGCTGAACCCGGCCTCAAGCACGGCATCCCAGGCCAGGACCACCGTGCCCAAGGGCCAGGACTCGCCGGCCCGCACCTCCACCCCTTCCTCCACGATCCCGGCTGGACCTGGCTTCCGGTAACGCGCCACGTACAGGGTGGGATAGACCACCACCGTGCGCAGGAACGGGAAGTACTCCGTTTCTCGGTGCAGAAGGAGCAGGGAGGCGTTTCCCGCCACGATTACCCGTACTGCGTCGTTCACGGAAAAGCCAGCTGCGCCCTCAAACCGCTTCTCCCCGAGGAAGCCCCGGATGTGCCCCAAAAGCTCTGTTTGATCCGCAGGGGGAAGAAATGGGAACAGGGGTACACCTCGGAGGTAGGGCAGCCATTCCTGGGGGAAGGGCTGGCGGCGCAGCCTGGCCCGGCGCCAGCGCCGCAGGGGATTCACGGCCCCGCCTGAATGGTCAGGGTGAACTGGATCTGACCGAGGTTGAGCTGCAGGGAGAAAAAGCTTCCGGCTACATGGAAATCCTGAGCGAACCAGCTTCCCCAGCGCGGGGCGGACACGGGCACCAGAACCCAACCCACTTGGAGGCCCAAGTTCCCGAACGCTCCGCTCACGGTGAACGCTTGCTGGGTGAGGGTCAAGTTCTGCCAGCTGGAGACGCTGTGCACTTCGAACCCGGGCAGGGAGAGGCGCAAGGTCAGTTGGTTTTGGGCGGAGAAGGAAGAGCTCAGGGTGAACGAGGTGGAGAAGCTCCCGGAAAGCTGGGCCCCGCTTACGGCGACCGCGACGAGCCCCAGAATTACAGCCAAGGCCTTGCCCCGCATGGCCCCTTATGATACCCCGAATCGTCGCGGTGAACCCCTGACGGGGGTCAAAGGTTCTCCAGGTTTCTGCGGTCAGCGGCTGTCCCTGAACGGAGAAGCTCCCTTTTTGGTCGGGTCGTCCCCCGGTGTTTCCGGAGGGTCTTGGGCCGAGCGGGCCCGAAGAGGGAGGCCCGACCCTTCGGAGTTTGGGCTATGCAACGGTGGCGATCCCCAGGATAAGCTTCCTTCCCTGATGGGTGACCTAGGCGCGCCGCCGGAGCTTGCCCGCTTTCGCCGGGCGCTTCTTCACTGGTATGGGGAACATCACCGTGCCCTTCCCTGGCGAGGGACCAGCGATCCCTACGCCATCCTTGTTGCGGAGGTCCTCCTCCAGCAGACGCGGGTGGAGCAGGCCCAGCGCTACTACGCCCGGTTCCTTCAAGCGTTTCCGGATTTCAAGGCCCTGGCCCAAGCGTCGGAGGAGGAGGTTCTCCAGGTGTGGGCGGGCGCAGGGTACTACCGCCGGGCCAGGAATTTGCATCGCTTGGCCCAGATCGTGGCCGAACAGGGGCTTCCGCGCTCCTATGACGGGCTTCTTTCCCTTCCGGGCGTTGGCCCGTACACCGCGGCGGC
>CALKFO010000057.1 GCA_938084765.1 Candidatus Bipolaricaulota bacterium
ATCTTTGGGGCGGTCCAGCCCTCGGCCGCCAGGCGGACCATCATGGCCCACAGGCGGGTCTTCTTGTGGGTCCTTGGGTCCAGGGAGAGCTCCAGGAGGAGCCGGTCCTCCTCAGGGGTCAGCTGGATCCGAAGTGGGGCCGCCATGTTGAGATGATAAGGGGTTGGCACTTAAGCTTCTTCGCTATTTCTGCTAGCACGTCTTTCTCCCGCTCCCTGATGAAATCTTCAAAGATGGCCACCGAATTAGGGGCTCCTGAAGACCCGTGGGCGAAGGAGCTCTCGGCAGCTGGGCTGATGAGGTGGCTTCCGAAGGTGGCCCTCACGCTGGCACCGGTCTTGCCATGCCCAGGGAGCACATCCGCGTGATAGAAGTCCGAGGGGTCTTTTTTGCCCTTGGCTTTGTTGGTGCTTTCGTCTAGCAACGTGGCGTTGAGGACGGATTCCATCCAGGGATGGGTAGCCCACGGCTTGGACCGACCCTTGGGGAAAAGGTGGTCAATCTGGAGGCTGCTTCCCCGGGGACTCCCATACACCAAGTTTCTCGCCCCGGCCAGAGCGATGAGGTTGAGAACCCCACTGTAGAGGGCACTCTTCCTATCCACGACGGTCTTGAAATCCATCCCTGGGGGGACGCTACCGGGAAGCCAGCTGGGCTTGCCGCCGCGACCCAAGATCCATGAGGTGACCGCCCGGAAGTCGGCCATGGCCGTGGTGTCCACGGACTTCTCGTAGCGCTCGTAGAACACGCTGTGCCAGTACCAGCAGTCCACCTTGTCGCGGGCGCCGGGAGCCCCGCTCCTCCTTTCTACGTGGATCAGGGCGGCGAGGGGGACGATCATCGCCCCGTAGGGGATCCACTCCGGCCCCAGGGCCCCGTAGTCCTTGACGATCCGCTCGTAGGCCTCCTCGAGGCAAGAAGCGGCCTCATCCCATAAGTCTAGAAAGGAGGAGAAGCTGTGGTCCGCGGGGCTCGTTACCGGACCCCCAGGGGAGGCGCCCGTTAGCCTGCTCACGACCCCATGGAGGTGGTTTAGAAGTGTGGCTTTTTTGACCGAACCCCCCGTGATCATGGCCATGACCCGGAGGATGTCGTCGGGTTCAACAAAGTCTTTACTGATCGGCCCTGCCAACCCAGGGTGCGTAGTGGGCAGTCTATTCCACAAGCTTCTAAGGTTTAGGCCGATAGGGTGGAGGAGAGGAAAGAGGTGAGCCACGGCCAGGTCAAACAGGGTGAGTTTCGTGCCCTTGGAGTTGACGTTTACGAACACTGGGGATATCGCGGAAACAATAGCCGAGGACCCAGTACCAGGCGAAAACGACAGCACGACGGCGTCAAGGTCGTAGTGGAGCAGTGAGTTCAAGGAACCAAATAGCTTGCCAAAAGAGGGAGCGTAGGGGCTGCTCGTTCCGGAGAGGTAAGCATCAAGCAGGCTGCCGGCGCTAGGCCCGGGCGCCATCAAGAGGTCATAGAGGGTAATCAAATGGGGCGGGTGAGGGCCGCTGACGGGGCCAAAGGGAAGAGCCTTCCCGCGGTACCACTCATCAACCAGGTCCTTGAATCCGGGCGAGCCATTACGCTCCACTACCACCGCTTCGTCAAAATCCCCCTTTAAGAACGGGTCTAGCTTCAAGAAGAAGCGTACCACCTTGCCCTTCGGGGGCAGGGGCAGGTTTGGGTGATGGAAGGCGTAGTACAGGGCGGAGATCCGCTGCTGGCCGTCTAGGACGGAGTAGGCGTGGGTGAGGGGGGGCGGGGGAGAAGAAGGAACCGCGTAGACGGCTTTGTGGTGGAAGGGGGGGCTGGTGGGGTTAAACTCAAGCAAAAGGATGACCCCGGCAAAGTCCCCCCGCACCAAGGAGACCAAAAGCTCCCGCACCTGCTCCGGCTTCCAAACGAGGTCCCTTTGGAACTCCGGAATCAGGAATTCATAGCTGCTCACCCTGCTCAAGAGATCGGGAAGCCTTAACCGCGTGTGCCCCTTCGTCAACGGCATGGGTTCACCTCCTTCGCAACCACTCTACTAAACACCCTCTTCCAAAAGCAACCGGGCTACCCCCCGCCAGAAGCGTTGTGTAGCGGGTTCCCTCCAAAGGCCCCTGCGCTTGCTTTCCCGCCAGGCTCGGTACAGGCCCGATCCCCCATCGGGGGAAAAGGGAAGCTCCAGAAAGGTGCGGAGCCTTCCGGGTATGCCTCGGAGGAAGTGGCGGTAGCGCCACCACCACTCCTCCCAATACTCCCAAGGCACCCTAAGGTGGGCGATTTCTGGCCAAAAAAGGGGATGGGGCAGGGCGGCGGCCGCAGCATACCCCCGGTACTCGGGGGGCTGGTCCTGGATGAGCCGGGCCACCCAGGCGGCCTCCTGCCCCCGGAACCGCCTCCAGGCCACCAGGTTGGCCAGGCTCTCCTCCACCACCCGGCCCCAGCTCTCCCCGTAGGGGTCGGGGTAGGGGTCCGCGGTGTCCATCAGGGCGTGGCCCAGCTCGTGGTAATAAACCTTGTCCTGGACCAGGGCAACGCGCACGCCTTTCTCCTCCGCCCACCCCACCACCCGCTCCGGGCAGAGGAAGATGACGGGGCCCTCGTGGTCCAGGAAGGCCTCCTCCGCCCCCTCCGTGCGGGCCTCCTCCTCCCCCAGGCGGAGGACCTCCTGCCTGAAGTCCCTCCCCTGCGCCCCCATGGCGGACCCCCTCACATAAAGCCCGACCGCCACCACGTCCTTCACCCTATTCCAGTTCCGGAGGTCCTCTCCCCACCGGTCCAGGTCCTCCAGGGGGGCGAAGGGGTCCTCGTCGTCCCAAGGATCGCGCTCCCTCAGCTCCCGGAGGCGCCGCCGGAGGGGTTCCTCGGGGAAGAAGCGGCGGCGCTCCGGGGGGTAGAGGCGGTCCATCTGGGCCTCGTTCACCAGGTAGACGGGGATGCGGACGGCCAAGGCCATCATGGGGGCGTCCATGCGGGCGTATAGCCCTTCCCGGACGAAATCCAGCGCCTTCCCTGCGGGAGAACCCAGGTTGTGGACCGTGATGGGGATGTCCCTTCCCACGCTTCACCTCCTCAGGACCAGGATGGGGCCAACCCTCGCCAGACGAAAGACGGGTTTCGCAAAAAACGGATTGTTTTCATAGAAGCAAGACCTCCCCCTCGTAGACCTTCCGCCACCGCTCGGGCCGCTCCGTGTGGATGGGCAGGAGGTAGCGAGGCCGCAGGCGCTCCGCCACTTCCCGGAGGTCCGCCTCGGGAGCGTGGCCGGAGGTGTGGAAGGGGTTGCGCACCCCCTGGGGGTCCTGGGGAAGGGCGGCCAGGTCCTCGGGGAGGAGGCGGAGGTCCAGGGCCTCCAGCCAGCGGAGGAGGACCTCGAGGTCCAGGATCTGCTCCTGGTCGGCCCAGTAGGAGTTGCTGAAGATGTAGGCCCCCCGCCTCGGGACCCTCCCCGCCTTCCTCTCCAGAAGCCGCAGGTCCAGGAGGCGGTTCACCTCGTAGAAGCCCAGGGCCAGGAGGTAGCTCCCGAGGTCCTGCGCCACCTCCTCCGGGGAGGCCCCCTGTACCGGGGCTTCGTCCCAGAGGGCCCGCTCCCAGCCCGAGGTCCGGTTCTTGTCCTCCTTAAGGACCAGGACCTCGCCGAGGACCCTCTCCCAGGGGTCCGGTTCCGCCTCCGCCAACCCCCAGAGAAGGTAGGCGTCCTTGGCGGTGACCACGAGCCTCCGCCCCACCTCCCGGGCCACCTCCAGGCAGGAGAGGAGCCGCTCCAGGTTGCGGGGGGCGAAGTCCACCACCACCGGGGCCCCTTCCCACCGGGCCACCTCGGCGTGGAGGGCCTGCTTCACCTCCTCCTCCGTGCGGGCCCGCCCCGGCTCCCCGAGCCGCGTCCCCTCCACTAGGAGGAGGAAGACCTCCCGCCCCTCCAGGGCCCGGAGAAAGGCCTCCGTCTTGGCGCCCCAGCGGCCGTGGCGCCGCAGGTCCCCCGTGTAGACCACAAGCCCCTCGGGGGTTTCCACGGCGAAGGCCGCGGCCCCGGGGACGGAGTGGTCCACGGGAAGGGCCTCCACCCGGAAGGGCCCCAGGGCCAGGGGGGAGGAGGCCTCCTCCCAAGGGTGGCCCTCCAGGGTCTTCTGGACGGCGGGGGAGCGGTGGGGAAAGGCCCGGAGGCGTCCCCAAAGCCGGTAGGGCCGACGGAGGTAGCGCTTGCGGTCCCCTTCCAGGAGCCCCGTGTCCCCCTTGGGGAGCCTGGGGCTGAGGTAGGCCGCCTCTCCGTCCACGCCCGCCTGGGCGGTGTCCTGCATGGCCTTGACGATGGCGGCGGTGGCCGCGGTGGTCACCACGGGAAGGTCCTGCCGCAGGTAGCCCACGGACCCGGTGTGGTCCAGGTGGGCGTGGGAGAGGAGAAGGGCCAGAACCTTCCCCCCGTCCAGGGGAAGCCCCCCCAGCAGCTCCCGCTCCAGCTCCGTGGGCAGGAGGGTGTCCCCCGTCCCGTCCCGGTAGAGGCCGGGGACGGGGGGCAGAAGCCGGAGGAAGAGGAGGTCCCGAAGCCCGAGGCCCGAGGTGCGGGGGGAGAGGAACTCCGTGAAGAAGGCCCCCCAGCGGCCAAAGGGCCGGCCGAAGTCCAGGAGGAGCCCTCCCTCCTCCGTGTACAGGAGCACCTGGTTCCCCCCGATCTCCCCCAGGCCCCCGAAGAGCCAGACGGAGAGCCTGCCCAGGTCCACCCGGCGCATCCTCTCCCCCCTAGGCGGGGCGGGTGCCCTTCACCCGGCCCCGGGCGTCGTAGTGGTAGACGGTCCGCCCCCGGCGGACGATCACCGTGTCCGCCGTCCAGCCCAGGAGCTCGTCCTGGGTGGAGATCCCAAAGCCCCCGATCCGCCTCCCCCGCTCGTCGTACACGTCCAGATAGTTCCCCCTGCGCCGCACCGAAGCGATGGCCACGCCTACCTCCTTTCCGGCTCCACCACGTGGAGCTTCCAAAGGCTGCCCACCACCAGACGGCCGTTGCCGTAGACCATGCCGGTCATATCCTCGTCCCGAAGCAACTCCACCCAATCCCGGAGGTTCCGGGAGGCCAGGATGACCCCCTCGTTGGCTGCCACGAAGTACCATCCCCCGCCGTAGGCCACGCCGAAGAGGTCCCACTCCAGGTCCCGCCCCACCTTGTACCGCTTCCAGTCCCATCCGTCCTTGGAGGCCATCAAGGTCCCCGCGTTGCCCACGGCCAGGAAGCCCACCTCCGTGTACTCCACGGCGTTCATCCGGGCGGGAGCGTGGATCTTCTTCCAGTGCACCCCGTCCTTGGAGACCAGGATGCGGAACGGAAGGGGCCAACAACCACGAAGACCCCGGCCCCGTAGGCCATGTCGTGGAGCCAACCCCCGGCATCAATCTCGTCCACGAAGGTCCGGACCCGGAACGGCCCGGGGCCCTCCGTCCAGGGGGCGGCTCCCGTGGCCAGGGCCGCGAAGAGGAGGACCAAGGCCGCCCGTCCCACCTTTCCGCCCGCTCCGCGCCCCTCCATAAGTCCACCCGGCTTCAGGCTATCCCCGCCCTCTCCGGGGTAAAAGCCGGGTTTCGCAAAGGCCGGAGGCTTTTCAGGGAAAGAAGGTTTGGCTATGCTGGGGGCATGGGGGAAACCTCGTCCGAGGTGTGGACGGAGGGAGGGAGGCCGGGGCGCCCACCCGGCCTTTTGGGCCTTGCGGCCCTGAAGGAACTTCCCCGGTTGGACGCCGATCTTCTCCGGGAGCTTGGCCTCCACAAGGACAAGGTCCTCCGCCAGGGGCTTAAGCTCCTCCTCCTCGCCCTGGAGGCCCACAGGCTGGGGGCCGACCTCCGCTGGAACACGGGAGAGGTCCTGAAGGAGGGACTCCTGGAGTTTCTGCGGGAGGAGGAGAACGCCAGGAGGCTCCTCTCCGCTCTGGCGAGGGAGGAGCGAGCCTTCCTGGGGCTCGCCGACGGGGCCTCCGCGGGGGACCTGCGAGAGGTGGTGGAGGAGCTCTACCTGAGGGACCATCCCCGGGGAGTGGTCCAGAAGCTTCTGAGAAAGCTGGGCCCCCTCCTTGCCACCCTCGCCCCCACGAGGCTGGGGGACCTGCCCCTGGACCGGGTGCCCGAGACCTGGACCGCCGCCACCCCCCTGGTGGGAGCCTTCCGAGGAGTCTTCCTCCTTCTGGAAAGGTCCTACGGGTTGGACTCGGCGGCCTTTGAGCAGGCCATGGCCGCGAGCTGGGTGTTCCACTTCCTGAAGGAGCCTACAGGGACAGGGGACCCCTGCTCCTGCCCCTTTGGGAACGTGCATCCCTACCTGGAGGCGAAGAAGGTGAGGCGGGGGACCCAGGTGCTCCTCTACCGGGACGGGGCACCCGCAGGATGCACCTGCCAGGTGGCCCGGAACCAGCCCACGGGGAAAAGGGAGCTCTACGAGGCCTCCCGCCTGAACGACAAGGGGCCCAGGGTGCCCTCCCCCGCCCTGGTCAAGCACTTTCCCGCCTGGTACGAGGCCCTGGCCAAGGCCTGGAAGGGCGGGGACCCCGAGCCCTGCCCCTTCCCTGAGGGGGGATACGACTGGGACCTGGTGGCGGAGTACCGCCACGCCCTCTGGGCCGCCCTGGCCTCCAGCCCGCACGGGGGGAAACCGTGACCCGACCCAGGCGCTCCTTCCAAAGCCTCCTTCTCCAGGCCCTGGTGGAGGCGGAGGCGGGAAACCTCGGCGCCCTGCAGGCGGAGGCTTTCCGGGAGGAAGCCCGGCGGCACCTCGCCATGGGCCCGCGGGGGGAGGACCCCATCGGCCAAGCCCTCTACCTGGGCAGAGAAGCCCTACACCGCCTCTCCTTGGGGGAGCGAGAAGGGGCCTGCGCGAAGCTCCTCCAGGCCCTGCGTCTCCACCCCTACCTCGGGGGAGGCTACGCCGCGAGGCTGGTGGAGGTCCTTTGTGGGGAGGGCGTGGCGGTGAAGCCCCCCCTCCAAGGGGAGTTCCTCCTCGCCTCGCCGGAAGCCCTCCTGGCCGCCCGGGTCCTGGCCTTCCTGGACGGGCTGCCCCCGGAGTTCTGGGGGGAGGTCCTCCGGGGCCCAAGACGGCCCCCGGCCGGGGAGGAGAGGGCCTCTAGGCCCTCCCGGCCGAAGGGGGAGAGGCGGGCCCCCTCTTCCCCGAGCCGCCCCAGGTTCCCCCTCGTCTACCGGCCCCGGTACCGGGACCGGGAGGAGCCCCGGGGGGAGGTCCAAGTATTGGGCCTCCTCTCCTTTAGGAACGAGTGGACCTTCGGGCGCAAGGAGCTCCGCCGCTGGGTGGGCCCGGGCCTGGAGATCAGGGAGGAGGACGGGGGTGGCTTCTGGCTCCGCCTCTTCCCGGAGTTCTGGGAACGCCACCCGGAAGCCGCCCTCCTGGTCCTGGAGGGGAGGGAGGCCCGGGTTCCAATCCCCCTTCTTACGGGAATGCCTCCCCTCCCCTTCCCCCGGGTCTTCCGCCGCGGGGAGGAGGTGACGGGGGAGGTCTGGTCCTGGGAGGACCTGAGGCCGAGGGCCCTCGCGGCCTTCCTGCGCGAGGTGGGGTATTACCGGGATCTCCTCCGGGTTTGGCTGGAGTACGGCCTGGGGACCGGCCGCCTGTCCTGGAAGAGGTTTAGGGAGGCCCTGAGGCTTCTGGAGGAGGAGCCCTGAGGCGGGGCGAAGTCCCGCCGGACCTGGCTAGAGCCCCTCGAGGGCCATGGTCACCTCGCCCACGGCCGTGAACCTTCCCCTTCGCGCCTCCAAGAAAAATGAGGAAGAGGGCCTCGAGGGGCAGGCTCTCCTCCCTTCCGAACACCTCCAGGATCGCCCTCGCCCTTTCCCTGGCGGCGAGGAGAAAGCGTTCCGTCTGCTCCTCGAGGTAGGGGCGGAGGATGTAGGCGAGGTCTTCGTCCCCAATCTCCACCCGGAAGGAAGGCGGCCTCTCCCTCTCCATCCTCACCTCCACCTGGAGGGGGTCTTCCCCGGGGGAGAAGACCCCCAGAACCTCCCCCGGAACCCTCCCCCTCAGGATCACCGGAAAGTCCACGAAGAGCGTACCGTCCAGGCCCGGGACGAGCCGCGCTTCAATGCGTTCGTGGCACCCCCACACTCCTTCCGTCCAACCGGACGCTCGCCCCGAGGCGCTGGATCCACTTCAAGAAGTCCCTTTCCGGCTTTCCCACCTTTTGACCTCCTCCTTGCCCGCCTCGAGGCACCGGCCACCGGAGGTCCCCTTCCCGCCAGGGGTGGGCCATCACCCGACGGGCGGCCGCACCCTCTTCCTCAAAGGTACCAGACGCTCTGCGAGCGGGCTTTCCTGGTCCTGGCCCGCAAGGGGGAAAGGCCCCTCCCCGAGCCCATAGAGGGGGACCGGAACCCGCACCTGGAGGGGAGGCGGAAGGCGCCCGCCCCCGGGGAGGCCGGGGAGCGCCGGGAGGAGGCCCAAAGGCCCGCCCCGGCCCCGCCCGGGCCCGAAGGCCCCCCGAAGCCCCAGAAGGAGGCGCGCCCGCCCGGGGAGCGGGGGCCGAGGCGGGACCCGGTGCGGGTTTGGCGGGCCCCGGAGGAGGAGGCCCCCGGAGGCCTCGGCCTGCCCCCGCCCCTCCCCAAGGGGCAGGTGATGGGCCTGGTGGGGGAGGGGCCCTACTACCTGGTGCTGAGGCCCGAGGCCCTGGCCCTCTGGTGGCCCAAGGTGGAGCGGCTCCTGCCCGAGTTCCCGAGGAAGTACGAGGTGCGGTGGTACCCCGACGGGAGCCGGGCGGTGGTGGCCTGGGACCTCGAGGCCCTCAAGGTGTGGTACAAGCGGGTGCTGAGGGGGTAGCTGGGGGAGGGGAAGCCCGTACGCGTTCTTTGGGCGGGCTTGAGCATCCCTCTCAGCGCGCACCTGGTCAGGGATGGCTTCGGTCAAGCTTGACAGGCTTTGACTAACTAGCTAGCATAACTACTGAGGAAAGTTATGGTTGACCCTAACCAGGTCATCTACCCCAGAAGCCGCCTCCAGCTGGTGGCCGTCCTCTTCAACGGGGGAGCGAACTCCTACTCCGTGGCCCTGGTCCGGTGGAGGGAGGAGGAGACCGAGGGGGAGGTGTGGCCCTACGCCCTGGGCATCCGCTGGAACGGCGGCCCGGACCCCAAGGATAAGGGGGGGCCCCTAAGCAGCGGCCGCCCCATCTGGTACATCCTGCCCAAAGACCTGGTGCCCTGGGTCCTCGAGGGCCTGCTCCAGCGCCCCGAGACCGACAGGACGGCCTTGGCCCTGGCCCGGGAGAAGCTCCTGGGGAAGGGAGAAGAAAAGCGTTAGCGAGAGGGGGTAATAGCGATGGGAAGAAAGTGCCAAGACCAGCTTGAGGGATTCAAAGAATGGGCGCCCACGGTGTGGAGGATCCTAATGGAGCAGGACTATGTGAAAAGCCATCCCGCCGCGCTGGAGTACGCCCTTCTCTACGGTGTGGTGGGCGTCGGTTGGCGACTTGACCCGGGCCACGCCGTCCCGGAGTGCCTGGAGGAGTACCGCAAGGGGCACGAGGCAACCTATAAGGACGCGTCATCGCCGGTCCCCCTTGCCCTGGCCAAGATGAAACCCGGGGACCTCGTGTGGTTCATGGCCAAGCCGAAAAAGAAGGGGAACGTGCTCGCGAGGGTAGGGGAAAGAGAATTCAACCTCCTCCAGGGCGCTTTCACGGAGTACGTTCTTTACATCGGCCTCGTCGTCGGTTTCTGGGAGTACCAGAACACCCCTCTGGCCCAGCTCAGCGATATGATTTCGGTCGTCCCCATCTTGCACTTGAGAGCGTTTACATTGGAAAAAAGCGAAGGGAAATGGAAGGTCAAGGACTGGGGCGGCTTTTCCCCGGAACCGGGAGACGAGGAACGGGTGGGACAGATCGCCGAGCGCTTTGAACAACGCGGGACTATATCCCGCCTTGTAAACCCCGAGGAACTCACCGAATTCTCCAAGCGCGTCTGGTACCAGCTGGTCTACCGTCGGCGGGCCATGTTCCGGCCTCCCTCGGACCTCCCCCCATTTGGGCTCTAACCCCATAGCAACCCGGAGGGAGGAGCCCATCCTGCCTACTTTACTTTTCCTTCCTGCCAGCCTCGGGGCCATCGTTTTGTATTCCTACCTAACTGCAATGCTACACCTGAACTCAAAATTGGCCCTAGATCGTAGCTCTTAGAGTAAAGTAGGAACATATCCGCTTTATTTGGCGCCTAAAAGCTCTGGCTGAGGGTATGGAGATATAAATAGCTTCGTGGCCGACCCCCGCCACATGGAGCTTGACCCCAAGGCCTTCCTCTCCAAGGCCTACGCGGCGGAAAGGAGGAGGCTTATCGGGGAAAAGGCCCTTCCCCGGGTCCTTCCCGGGCTAAGGCCTGAGGGGACGGTCTACCTGGCGGCGGCGGACGGGGAGCTCATGGTCTCCCTCATCCAGTCCAACTACCAGGGGTTCGGCTCCGGGGTCTTGGTGCCGGGGACGGGGATCGCCCTGCAGAACCGGGGCCTGGGGTTTTCCCTGGAGGAAGGCCACCCGAACCGGGTGGGGCCGGGAAAGAGGCCCTTCCACACTATCATCCCGGGCTTTCTCACGAGGGAAGGAAAGCCCCTTGGGCCCTTCGGGGTCATGGGGGGGTTCATGCAGCCCCAGGGGCACGTCCAGGTGGTGGTGGCCCTGGCGGACTTTGGCCTGAACCCCCAGGCGGCCCTGGACCGGCCCCGCTGGCAGGTGGTGCCGGGGGACGAGGTGCTTCTTGAGCCTGGCATCCCCCAGGCCACGGCCCTCTTCCTCAAGGACCTGGGGCACCGGGTGCGCTACGAGGCGGAGTACGGGCTTTTCGGGCGGGGGCAGGCGGTCTTCCGCCTGGGGGAGGCCCTCGTGGGGGCGAGCGACCCCCGGGCCGAGGGGCTCGCCCTGGCGTGGTAGTATGGAGCCATGAAGGCAAAGAGGGTTTTCTTGGGGCTTCTCGCCCTCCTGGGCGGGCTCGGCGGGGCGGAGGGGCTTGGGGACCCCATGGGGGGGCTGGAACGGGGGGCGGAGGTGCTCCTCCGCCTCTTTACGGAGGAGGTCCGCGAGGAGGCCTTTGCTCCGGGCTTCCTCGCCCAGGTGCCCGCGGCCCAGGTGGCGGCCATCGTGGCCCAGCTGAAGGCCAATCTGGGAGAGCTCAAAGGGGTGCAGCCCCTGGATCCGGAGAGGTACCTCTTGGAGCTTGAGCGGGGGTACGTGCACGCCCGCATCAGCCTGGACCGGGAAGGGCGCATCGCGGGCCTCTTCTTTGAGCCCCCCATAGCCAAGCTGGGAAGCCTCGAGGAGGCCCTGGAGGCCTTCCGGGCCCTCCCGGGGCGGGTGGGGCTATGGGTGGAGCGGGACGGGAAGCCCGTCTTGGCCCTGGAGGAGGACACGCCTTTGGCCGTGGCCTCGGCCTTCAAGCTTCTGGTCCTCGCCGCCTTGCGCGAGGAGGTGGAGGCGGGGAGGCGGGCGTGGGACGAGGTGGTCCGCCTGGAGGAGGCGTGGAAGAGCCTACCTTCCGGTTTGCTCCAGAGTTGGCCGGAAGGAAGCCCCTTGACCCTCCACACCCTGGCGGCCCTCATGATCTCCCTCTCCGACAACACCGCCACGGACGCCCTCATCGCCCTCCTCGGGCGGGAGCGCCTCGAGGCCCTCTCCCCCCGCAACCGCCCCTTCCTCACCACCAGGGAGGCCTTCGGCCTCGCCGCCCGGGGAAACCGGGACCTCTTGGCGGCCTTCCGCGACGGGGACCTGGAGGCCAAGCGCCAGGCCCTGGAGGCCCTGAGGGCCCGAGGCCTCCCCTCGGTGACGGACCTGCCCTTAGACCCTGGAGACTGGCCGCCCGAGGCGGACTGGCGCTTTACCCCGAGGGAGCTTTGCCGCTGGATGGCGAAGGTGGCGGACCTTCCCCTCATGGGCATCAACCCCGGGGTGGCCGCCTTCGGCTGGGACCGGGTGGCCTACAAGGGGGGCTCGAGGCCCGGGGTGCTGAGCCTGGTCCACAGCCTTTCCCGCGGCGACAACCGCTACTGCGTGGCCTTCGTGTGGAACGGGGAGGAGGTGGACGAGCTCAAGGCCTTCACCCTCTACGGGGGGCTTTTGGACCTCCTTCCCTAAAGCGGATAGGCAAACCCCAGAAGGCTCTTCGCCCCGATCCGTTCCTGTAGGTCCCGGGGCATGGGAGAGAGGCGCGCCTTCTGCAGGGCAAGGTGGGCCTTGAGCCCTTCCTCCAAGGCCCTTCGCCAGGAGGGGGGTGCGGCCTTGCCCAGGTTGAGGTAGGCCCGGACGGGTCTTCCGGCGAAAGCCCGCCCCCAGAACTCCGCGAAGGCGGCGGGAACCTGGCCTTCCGGCACGGGCAAGGGGGGTAGGCGGAGGTGCTCGCCCTCTAGGGCGAAGAGGGCGTGGAAGCCCAGGCGCATGACCAACTTTCCTCCCGGGGGAAGCCAGCCTTGGCGTCCTAGGGCCTCGGGGTCGGCGGAGGCCAGGTATAGGCGGCCTTCCCGTTCCATTCGCCGTAGCTCGGCGAGCACGTCCTCCGGCTCCGCCTTGCCGAGGAGCTCCTCGGCCCGTTCGTGCAGGGCCTGGAGGCCCGGGCCGAAGAGGGGGGTGGCGTGGAGGAGGAGGCGTCCTGGGTACCGTTCCCGAAGGGCTTCCGCCAGGGCCAGGTGGGCGCCGAAGGGGGGTCGGGTCATCAAAAGAAGGACGCGGTCGTAAAGGGCGAGAAGCCGCTTGCAGGCCCCTTCTAAACTCTCCTTGATTGGATCCCAGATGCCTTCGTGTGCTACTTGATCTGGACCCTCGGGATGTGAAAAAAGAGGGGGTGCTATGCAGCAAGATCGTGAGCACCCCCTTTACTATCTTGACGCGGAAACCCTTCTGGTGGCTACCTACATTTGGGTGGATGACGA
>CALKFO010000058.1 GCA_938084765.1 Candidatus Bipolaricaulota bacterium
CGTGGCTTACCCCCTGCTCACCGTGCCCGATGTGGCCATCCTCATGTCCCAGGAGGCCTACGAGAAATATGCCCACGAGATCAAACCGGGCGGGATCCTCATCGTGGACCCGGACCTCGTGAACCACGACGAGCCGAAAGATGTGCGGCTCCTGCGGGTCCCGGCCACGCGCATCGCGGAGTCATTGGGCCGGAAGATCGTGGCCAACGTGGTGATGCTTGGAGCCCTGGCGGCAGCCTGGCCTGTGGTGTCCAAGGAGGCCCTGCTCAAGGCGATTTTGGCCTCCGTCCCCCCCCATACGCGGGACCTCAACCAGCGGGCGTTTGAAGCCGGCTATGGCTACGTGAAGGAGCACTACGGTGCCGGAAACTAGGGCGCGCATCGGCGTTTTCGTCTGCCACTGCGGGAAGAACATCGCCGGAACGGTGGACGTGGCCAAGGTGGCGGAGCAAGCCGCCCGCATCCCCGGCGTGGTCTACGCCACCCATTACGAGTACATGTGCTCCGACCCCGGACAGGCGCTCCTCAAGCGTGCGATCCGCGAGCACCGGCTCACGGGCGTGGTGGTGGCCGCCTGCTCGCCCACCATGCATGAGGACACATTTCGCAAGGCCGCTGAGGAGGCCGGGCTCAACCCCTACCTTGTGGAGATCGCCAACATCCGGGAGCAGGTGTCTTGGGTCCACAGCGGTCCGGCCGCCACGGAGAAGGCCGTGCGGGTGACGCGGACGATGGTGGCGAAGGTTCAGGGCAACCGGGCCCTGCGCCCGGCCGAGCTGGGGGTGGTGCGGCGGGCTCTCGTGGTGGGCGGAGGCATCGCCGGGATCCAGGCGGCCCTGGACATCGCCAACGCCGGCTTCGACGTGATCCTTGTGGAGAGAAGCCCCTCCATCGGCGGCCACATGGCCCAGCTCTCCGAAACCTTCCCCACCTTGGACTGCTCCCAGTGCATCCTCACCCCCAAGATGGTGGAGGTGGCGCGCCACCCGCGCATCCGCATCCTCGCCTACTCCGAGGTGGAAGAGGTCAGCGGATTTGTGGGCAACTACCGGGTGCGCATCCGGAAAAAGCCCACCTTCGTGGACCCGAGCAAGTGCAACCTGTGCGGCGAATGCGCCAGGGTCTGTCCGGTGCGCGTTCCCAACGAGTTCGATCGGGGGCTCTCCACCCGCACGGCCATCTACATCCCCTTCCCCCAGGCCATCCCCTCCACCTACACCCTGGACGTCCAAAACTGCTTGGGGATCCTGCCTCTACGTTGCGGAAAATGCGCGGAGGTCTGCGAGGCCAAGGCCATCGATTTCGACATGCACGAGGAGATCCTGGAGGAGGAGGTGGGCGCCATCGTCCTGGCCACGGGCTACGAGCTCTACCCCAAGGAGGCCATGGCGGAGTACGGTTACGGGACCGTGCCGGACGTGATCGACGGTTTGGAGTTTGAACGGCTCCTTTCGGCCTCCGGGCCCACGCGGGGAGAGATCCGCCGGCCCTCGGATGGAAAGGTCCCCAAGGAAGTGGTGTTCATCCAGTGCTCCGGCTCCCGGGATCCGGAGCACCACAAACCCTACTGCTCCAAGATCTGCTGCATGTACACTGCCAAGCACGCGCTCCTTTATCGGCATGCTGTCCCGGACGGCCAGGCCTACGTGTTCTACATCGACATCCGCGCCGGGGGGAAGGACTACGAGGAGTTCGTGAACCGCGCCATGCAGGAGGAGCGGATCCTCTACATCCGGGGCAAGGTGGCCAAGGTGTTCCGGGAGGGCGACAAGGTGGTGGTGTGGGGCGTGGACACCCTCACGGGGAAGAGGGTGGAGGTGCGGGCGGATCTCGTGGTGTTGGCCCAGGCGGTCGTCCCCTCCCCGGGCACGGCGGAGTTGGCCCGCAAACTGCGGGTGGCCTGCGGAAGCGAGGGGTTCCTGAGGGAGGCCCATCCGAAGCTGCGACCGCTGGAAGCCCTCACGGCCGGGGTGTTCCTGGCCGGCGCGGCCCAAGGGCCCAAGGATATCCCCGAAAGCGTGGCCCAAGCCTCCGGAGCGGCGGCCAAGGTCATCGCCCTCCTTTCCGCCCCCAAGCTCGCCCATGCCCCCGAGGTGGCGGAGGTGAACGAGGAGCTCTGTTCGGGCTGTGGGATCTGCGCGCCCCAATGCCCGTATGGGGCGATCAGCGTGGACGAGGTGGCCCACGTGAACGAGATCCTGTGCGAGGGATGTGGAACGTGTGTGGCGGCTTGTCCCTCCGGCGCCATGACCTTCCGCAACGTGGAGGACGAGCAGGTCCTGCGCATGGTGCGGGCAGCCTTGGAGGTGGCGGATGTCGGGGTTTGAGCCCAGGGTGGTGGCCTTCCTGTGCCGCTGGTGCGCGGCCGCGGGCGCGGACCTTGCGGGCACCAACCGCCTGCAATACCCCCCGCATGCCATCCCCATCCGCGTCAACTGTTCCGGTCGGGTCGAGCCCCAGTGGGTGGTGGAGGCCTTGAAGGCCGGGGCGGATGGGGTATTGATCGGCGGCTGCCATCCCGGCGACTGCCACTACGTGGTGGGCAACTACAAAACCCGGCGGCGCGTCTACCTGTTGCGCAAGGTGCTGGAGGAGATGGGGATCGAGCCCGAGCGGGTGCGCCTGGAGTGGGTCTCCGCCACAGAGGGGGGACGCTTCGCCCAGGTCATGGCGGAATTCGTGGCGGAGCTCAAACGGCTGGGCCCGCTGCATGAACCTGGGGGACCGGGATGAAGCTCAAGCTTGCCGTATACTGGACCGGAAGCTGCGGCGGCTGCGATGTGTCCTTCCTTGAGCTCGGGCCCGGGCTTCTCGATGTCCTTCCCCAGCTGGAGATCGTGTTCTGGCCTGCCCTCGTTGATGCCAAGCGCGGGGATCTGGAAAAACTTCCCTCCCGCAGCATCGATGTAGCTCTGGTGAACGGGGTGATCCGCACCGCGGAGAACAAGGAGATGGTGGAGCTTCTGCGGGAGAAGTCCAAGCAGCTGGGTGCGTATGGGGCCTGCGCCCATCTGGGCGGGGTTCCGGCCCTGGCCAACCACGCTCCTGGGTTCACCGAGGTCGTGTTTGGCCCGGGTTTTCGGCCGGCCTCGCCCTGGCCGGAGGCGCCGGAGGACGCGCCGCCGGCGCTCCTTCCCGAGGCCCTGCCCCTGGACGAGGTGGTGCCGGTGGACTTTGTGGTGCCGGGCTGCCCGCCGCCGGCCGGCCTCATCGCCCGCTTCTTCCAAGCCGCCCTGTCCGGAGAGGTCCAGGCTGGGCAGGTGTTCGCCGAGGACAAAGCCCTGTGCGAGGAGTGTCCCCGCACCCGGGAGGAACGGCGCTTGACCCGCATCGTGCGGCCGCACGAGGTCGTGCCCGACCCGAAAACGTGCCTGTTGGACCAGGGGATGGTGTGTTTGGGGCCGGTGACCCGGGGCGGCTGCCAGGCGGCCTGCCCCCAAGCGGGGATGCCCTGCACCGGGTGCCTGGGGCCCACCCCTAAAGCAGGGGATCCGGCCTTGGCCATGCTCTCCGCCTTGGCCTCGCTCGTGCGGGCCGGCGAGGAGGGCGAGGACGCCTTCCCCCAGGAGAACCAGATCCTCGATTCCCTCGTGGATCCCATTGGCACCCTCTACAAGTACGCGTACGCGAAATATGCGCGTCCGCTGCAGAGACTTGCGCGTCGGCGGGAGGAGGTGCGGGCATGAGGAAGATCGTGATCGACCCCATCACGCGCCTGGAGGGCCACGGGAAGATCCTCATCTACCTGGACGAGGAGGGGCGGCTGCGCGATGCCGTCCTCCAGGTGCCCGAGCTGCGCGGGTTCGAGGCGTTCTGCCGGGGTCGGCGCGGGGAAGAGATGCCCCAGATCACGGAGCGCATCTGTGGGGTTTGTCCGGAAGCTCACCATCTGGCGTCGGCCAAAGCATTGGACGCCGCGTTCCACGCGGAGGTCCCTAAAGCCGCCCGCCTCCAGCGCGAGCTTTTCTACAACGCCTACATCTTCTCCGATCACCTTCTGCACCTCGTGTTCCTTGGGGGGCCAGACCTCCTCCTTCCCGAGGACGTGGGCAAGGCGGAACGCAACGTGCTGGGGGTTCTCCAGCGCTTTCCTGAGCTGGGTCGCCAAGTGGTGGCGGGGCGAGCTCAAGCCCAAAGGATCCTGGAGCTCATCGGCGGAAAGGCCATTCACCCGGTGTTCGCCCTCCCGGGTGGAGTGGCCCAGCCCTTGAGCGAGGAGGCGCGGGCCACCCTCATCACTGCGGCCGAAAGCCTCGTGGCCCTGGGGAAGACCATGATCGTCGTCTTCCACGAGGAGATCCTGCCCAGGCCGGAGTTCCAAGCGCTGCTTTTGGCCGAGGAGGCTTGGCTTCCCACCCATTACATGGGCCTGGTGGACGAGGGGCTGGCCCCCAACTTCTACGATGGGCAGGTGCGGGCGGTCTCGGCGCAGGGGGAGGAGATCTTCCGTCTGCCGGGTGCGGAAGCCCTTTCGCGGATCGGGGAGCACTGGGAGCCCTGGACCTACGTGAAATTCCCGTACCTTGTGGACTTCGGCTGGCAGGGCTTTCGCGCCGGGCCCGACTCCGGGATCTATCGGGTGGGGCCGCTGGCCCGCCTGAACGTGGCCGAACGGATGGCCACCCCCCTCGCCCAGGAGGAATACGAGCGGTTTCTTGATTTCTTCGGGGGGAAGCCGGTGCACGCCACGTTCGCCTACCACTGGGCGCGGCTGATCGAAATGGTGCAGGCGGCGGAGAGCGTGCTGCGGCTGGCCCAGGAGCCGGAGCTCACGGGAACGGAGGTGCGCGGGAAGCTGGGCCAGCCCGGCGAGGGCGTGGGCGTGGTGGAGGCCGCGCGCGGCACCCTCTTCCACCATTACGTGCTCAACCCCCAAGGGCTGGTGGAGCGGGCCAACCTCATCGTGGCCACCACCCACAACGCTCCCGGGATCGGGCTTTCGGTGAAGCACATGGCGGCCGCCCTCGTGGAGAAGGGGAGGTTGGACGAGGCCCTCCTCAACCGGGTGGAGATGGCGTTTCGTGCCTATGACCCGTGTTTGGCCTGTGCCACGCACGTTTGGCCGGGGCGGACCCCGGTGGCCGTGGAGATCTACGATGCGCAGGGAAAGTTGCTGCACCGGCTGGAAAACTAAGGCCGTGGTGGCCCTGGGGAATCCTGATCGGGCGGACGACGGCGTGGCCCACCAGGTGCTCTCGGCGCTCCCGGCCCAGGAGGGGGTGGAGCGCCTGGCCAGCGTGAAGGGCGGGCTGGATCTGGCCCTCAGCCTCTTGGACTACGAGAAGGTGCTGGTGATCGACGCGGATCCTGCGCTGCCGCCGGGGGAGATCGCGCTCCGCCCCCTGGCGGAGGAAGACCGACGGGGCTTTCGCCATGGCCTGGGGTTGGCGGAGGCCTTGGCCGTGGTGCGGAGAATGGGCCTCAGGGCTCCGGAGGTCTGGGTGTTGGCCATCGGGGTTGCAGCTGCCCAGCCCTTCCGGAGGGGCCTCTCCCCGCAGGTGGAGGGCGCGGTGTCCCGGGCCAAAGGGGCGGTGGAGGCATGGCTGCGGAGTTGAGGCTTTCGCGGGAGAACCTGAACGCGCCGTTTGTGCGCAAGGTGGAGGAGCTCTCTGGGCAGAACGTTTTTGCTTGCTATCAATGCGGGAAATGCTCGGCCAGCTGCCTTTTTGCTGAGCACATGGACCTTCTGCCCAACCAGGTGGTTCGGCTTGTGCAGCTTGGGGACGAAGGGGTGATGGGGGCACGGGCGCCGTGGGTGTGCGCGGCGTGCCTGGCGTGTAGCGTGCGCTGCCCCAGGGGGGTGGACGTGGCCCGGATCATGGAGGCCCTGCGCCAGCTCGGCCTGCGGCGCGGGCTCACGCCGGTGGAACTCCGGCTCACCCCGGACCTTCCCCAGATCGCCTTGGTGGGCGCCATGCGGAAGGTGACCCCATGAACCGCCTCGTTTACTTTCCCGGCTGCGCCTTGAAAGACCAGGCGCAGGGGTACGAGGCCGCGACCCTGGCGGCCGTGCAGGCCTTGGGCTACGCGGTGCAGGAGCTGCCGCGCTGGAACTGTTGTGGCACGGTGTACGCGCTGGCCCAGGATGACCTCATGCGCCATGTGGGGCCGGTGCGTAACCTCATCCGGGCCCAGGAGCAGGGCGCCACGGAGCTCCTCACCCTCTGCGCCATGTGCTACAACACCCTGAGCCGTTCCGCTCTGTTTGTGCGCAACCCGGAGAATTTGCGGCGCATCAACGCCTTCATGGACGAGGAGGAGGATTACCGGGGTGGCGTGCGGGTTCTGCACTTGGTGCAGTGGCTGGCGGAGATTGGCCCGGAGCGCCTGGCCCGGGCAGCCAACCCTGGACTCCAGGGCTTGAGGATCGGCGCCTACTACGGGTGCACCCTCCTTCGGCCCAAAGAGGTGGCCGTGGACCACCCGGAGAAGCCGGAGATCATGGAAGGGATCCTCGCGGCGTTGGGGGCGGAGCCCGTGCTCTTCCCCGAGCGGGTGGAGTGCTGCGGGGCCTATCTTGCGGTGACCCGACCGGAGGCGGTGCGGCTGCGGGTGGGGTCGATCCTCCTTTCCGCGGCCCACCACGGGGCGGAGCTTGTGGTCACCGCCTGTCCCCTTTGCCACTTCAACCTGCGGGAGCGCCGGCCCCTGGGCGCACCCCGGCTCCCCGTGGCCTACCTGGGCGAGGTCCTGGCCTGGGCCCTGGGCACCCAGCCCATCCCTGAGGAGATCGCGCGCACGGTGGGGGTGAGAAGATGAACCAAGTCGGGGTGGAGACGAAAACGGAGATGGTGACGGTGTACATCATGGGCCAGGCCTACAAGGTCCCGGCCGGGCTCACCATCCTTAAAGCCATGGAGTACGCGGGCTTTCGGCTCACGCGGGGCGTGGGCTGCCGGGGCGGGTTCTGTGGGGCCTGCGCCACCGTGTATCGCCTTCCCGGGGATTACCGACTCTACGCGGATCTGGCCTGCCAGACCCCGGTGC
Source organism: Candidatus Bipolaricaulota bacterium (assembly GCA_938084765.1). Taxonomy (GTDB): domain Bacteria; phylum Bipolaricaulota; class Bipolaricaulia; order Bipolaricaulales; family Bipolaricaulaceae; genus DTER01. Next base: position 6,988 of record CALKFO010000058.1, read on the forward strand.
GGGATGGGATGTATCTTGCGCTCCTTCCCTCCACCCCGGCGGAGCGCAAACCCTACGACCTGCGGAAGGTCAAACCCGGCGGCGAGACCTTGCTTTCTCTTTATCCGGAGCTGGCGCGGTGCGTGGCCTGCAACACCTGCACCAAGGCCTGCCCGCAAAAGTTGGAGGTGATGGACGCCGTCCAGGCGGCCCTGCGGGGCGACGTGGCCCAGGTGGCGGAGCTCACCTTCGACTGCCTCTCCTGTGGGTTGTGCACCCTGCGCTGCCCGGCGGAGATCCCCCACTACCACGTGTGGCAATTGAGCCGCCGGCTCTATGGGGCATATTTGGCTCCCAAGGCGGAGCACCTTCGCCGCCGCCTCCAGGAAATGCGGGAAGGGAAATTCCAGGCCGAGCTGGACCGCCTGATGAGCCTTTCTAAAGAGGAGCTCAGGGAGCTCTACAAGGCCCGGGAGATCGAGCCGGAGTAAGGAGGAGCCATGAGCGTCTACCCCGAATACATGCAGGAATCGATCCGGCGGGTGGAGGAGACGCGCCCGGCCCGGTTGGGCACGAATTATCCGCGGCTGCCCCTTTCTGAACAAGAGGAGCTTTTGCGGCGGTATCACCCGGACTACAAGCCCGAGGGCAAGCGCCCCCTGCGGGTGGGCTCCTCCTACGGAGAGCAGGTGCCCCACGAGGTGGCCGATCTCCTGGAGGCCTATCCCCTGGTGGACCCGGACAGGATCGACCTATCTCAGGTGGACTACGACGTGGACGTGCTGGTGATCGGGGGCGGCGGGGCGGGGACGGTGGCCGCCCTTTGGGCCTGCTATTCCGGCATCCCTGCGGACCGCATCCTCATCGTCACCAAGCTGCGCCACGGCGATTCCAACTCCATCATGGCCCAGGGCGGGATCCAGGCGGCCACGAAGCCCCACGACTCCCCGGCCACCCACTTCCTGGACGTCATGGGCGGCGGGCATTTCACCAACGACCCCAAGCTCGTGCGGGCCCTGGTGGAGGACGCGCCCTTCATCATTCAATGGCACGAGGAGCTCGGGGTCATGTACGACAAGGAGCCCGACGGCACGATGATCACCATCCACGGCGGGGGCACCTCCAAAAAGCGCATGCACTCCTGCAAGGACTACACGGGCCTGGAGATCATGCGGGTTTTGCGGGACGAGGCCCGCAATTTGGGCATCCCTGTTTTGGAATTCCACCCCGCGGTGGAGCTTCTCACCGATGAGTTTGGGCAGGTGGCGGGCGCGGTGGTGTGGAGCTTGGAGACGGAGGAGTACAAGGTTGTGCGGGCCAAGGCCACGGTGTTGGCCACGGGCGGCTGGGGCCGGCTCCACATCCAGGGCTTCCCCACAACGAACCACTACGGCGCCACGGCGGATGGGCTCGTGCTCGCCTACCGGGTAGGGGCCAAGCTCCGGGACCTCGATGCTGTCCAGTACCACCCCACCGGCGCGGCCTTCCCTGAGCAGATCGTGGGCCTCCTCATCACCGAGAAGGTGCGGGGCCTGGGCGCTCAGCCCGTGAACGCCCTGGGCGAGCTCTTCGTGCATCCCCTGGAGCCGCGGGACGTGGAGTCCGCCGCCTACATTCGGGAGTGCCTGCCGCCGGAGAAGGGCGGCCGGGGGCGGGGCGTGGTGACGCCCACCGGCATGGTGGGGGTGTGGCTCGATACCCCCATGGTGGACATCCTCCACGGAAAAGGCACGTTTCAGCGGGCCCTTTCCTCCATCTACCGCATGTACATCCGCTTCGGCATCGATCCCACTCAGGAGCCCATCCTCGTCTATCCCACCCTGCACTACCAAAACGGCGGGGTGGTGATCGACGAGCAGGGCTGGACGGGGATCCCCGGGTTGTTCGCTGCCGGGGAGGTGGAGGGCGGCGTGCACGGGAAGAACCGGCTCATGGGCAACTCCCTTTTGGACTACAACGTGTTCGGAAGGAGGGCGGGGATGGCCGCCGCCGCATGGGCCCGGCGGGCGCGCCTGGGCTCCCTCACCCTCCGCCACGTGGAGCGATTCGTGGAGGAGCTGCGCCGCGCGGGCATCCCCGAGACCCGCCGCGCCCCTCTCCTCCTCCCCGACTACCGGGGCCAAAAAACCTTGGCCAGGGTGATCGATCTCTTATGAGCGAGCTTCAGGAGCGGGTCGCCAAACGGTGGAAGGTGCCTAAAGGCCATATCTATGTCCTCGAGGAGTTCTGTAAGGGCTGCGGCTTCTGCATCGAGTTCTGCCCCAAAAAGGTCCTGGCTCAGGCCCCTCACTTCAACGACAAAGGCTACCACCCGCCGGAAGTGGTGAATGCGGGGGCCTGCGTGTTGTGTGGCTTTTGCGAGCGGATCTGCCCAGACTTCGCCATCTGGGTGGAGGAGGGAACGGGCGATGCCAGCTAGAACGGTCCTGAGCGGCGTGCACTTCATGAACGGGGATGAGGCCATCGCGGAGGGGGCCATCGCCGCCGGCTGCCGCTTCTTTGCCGCCTACCCCATCACCCCCCAGTCGGAGATCGCCGAGCGG
>CALKFO010000059.1 GCA_938084765.1 Candidatus Bipolaricaulota bacterium
GGTGCCGCCTATCCGTCAGCGCCCCCGGGCCTTCCCGGTTGTACCGGGCCAACACCAGGTGAACCCAGCGAAGGCTGCGATGGAGCGTCCGGGCAATCTCCTTGGCTGTGGCTCCTTGCAGCGCATGATAGACCGCCAGCCAGCGAAGGGCCTCTATGGCCTCCCGGGCCTTGTGGTAGCGCTCCAGAACCTCCTCGGGTTTGGGGTGGGGGGCTACGGTGGACATGGGTGAAGCGGACAACAAAAAAGGGTTTTCGAGGTCCCCCTCCCCCCCTGGGACCGGGGCGGCCTGGCTCCCATGGCAGACCAGCCTCCCTTACCCAAGGAGGTCGGTCCTGGGCTGAGCACCCTAAGACCTGGGCCCCGAGTAGGTGCAAACCTCCCAGGCCCCGTGGCGCTGGACGATGGCCCCTGGCACCCCCATCGCCCAAGCCGGTCTTCTCCTCGGCCCAAGGGGTCCAAGGCAAGGGGGCTCCGCTACCTCCGGGCACCCTTCCCCCTAGGCCCACGCGGAACCTCTGGCCCAGAGCCTAGGCCTCAAGGAGGTGTCCGTAGGTGCCCCTGGGCAAAAGGCGGCCTCCTAGCGGGACCTGATCCCCAGGCTGGCCCAGGCCCTCGCCCAAGCCCGCGGCTAGGGGACCCCGTCCCGGGGACCGGGCCGCTAAACCCCGGTCCCCGCCGTACCACCCCTTGGCCTCCTTCCCTGCCCCGGGCCCCTGGGGGGCTCTACCCTAGGCCGTTCCCCCACACGGTCCTGCAGGAAAACGGAACCCCTAGGAGACCCCACGCCCCCACGGTGGGTGCAGGGCCGGGCCCCCAGGAAGGGGAACCTTCGTCACCCGGGTTAACGGAGGATTGTGCCTTTGCGAACGAACCTATATACCCCGGTTAGGTATATTAAGGGGGGTCCAAGGGAGACGACCCCAAGGAGGGAAACGGATGACCTTTAGGAAGCTTGCCCTGTCCGCCATCGTTCTAGCGGCTATGGAAGGGGGGTTGGCCCAGCCCCTGACCCTGGGGGAGCACCTGGCCCTACGGGGCTACACCGGCAAGGCCTTGGGCCAGGTGATGGCCGAGGAGATGAAGTGGAATAGCCTCCACATCCTCACCAACAACACCAGCATCTGCGCCGCCCTGGTGGGGTCCATGGCCGCGAGCTATCTGGATCTCCAAGGCCAGCGTCGGCTCCAGGTGACCGTCTTGGCCACCCCGGAGGAGGTGCCCGCCCTTAGCCCCAAGGAGGAGGCCGTAGCCCTCATCTTCGGGGGGCAGGCCAGCCTCGAGGTCAACTACGGCCTCACCAAGAACGCCCTCCAGGCCCTGGCGGAGGCCAACTATGGAGGGGCCCTCTTCTTCCACCTCCGCATATGGGGTCCGAAGCTGGTGGAACGGGCCGCCCAGGAGGATCCCGCCATTGCCCGCTACCTGGGGGGCAAGCAAAACCTCTTCACCGCCACCTACGATCCCCAGGCCAATGTCCTGCGGGTGTGGCGGGTCGCGGTCCGGGAGGGGAAGCAGGTGACCGTCCAGGAGATGCTCAGGCTGAACCCCAACCCCACCTGGGAAACCCTCCTGAAGCGCTCCCTGTAGGGCCAGGATCCCCCAGCCCCCTGCCCCCAAAGGGCAGGGGTTTTCCCTTCCACCCCAGCTGACCAGGCCCTGACAGAAGCCCCCTAGGGTGGAGGCATGGACGTAAGGGTGGCCCTGTCGGTGGCCCAGGCCGTGGAGGGGGTGGAGGCCCTCGCGGAGCAAGGGGTGGGCCTGGAGGTGTACCTGGACCCCGCCCACCTCCTGGATGATGGGCTTTTCCAAAGGCTACGGGAAAGGGTGGCCTATCCCCTTTCCGTCCACCTGCCCTTTTGGAACCTGGACCTCCTCTCCCCCGACCCCGAGATCCGGACCCTCACCCTGAGGCGCCTCCTCTTCGGTCTGGAAAGGGCCGCGGAGCTGGGGGCCGACCGGGCCGTGTTCCACTCGGGAATCCCCCACGGGCGCACGCCCCAGGAGGCCTTGGAGCGGGCCTCGAGGCTAGCGGAGGCCCTGAAGCCCGTGGTGCGCCGGGCCTCCCTGTTGGGGGTGGAGCTTTTCCTGGAGAACAGCCACGAGCCCGGGCCTGAGGGGATCGGGCCCCTTTTGGAGGCCTTTCCCGAACTGGGCTTCTGTTTTGATGCCGCCCACGCCCGGGTGTTCAGCCAAACCCCCGAGCCCGCCCCCTGGCTGGCCCTGGAACCGGAACACCTCCACCTCAACGATACGGACGGCGTCTACGACGGGCACCGCCAACTGGGGGAAGGGGTCCTGGACCATGGGGCCTGGCTCCCCCCCTTCCTGAACCGCACCCTGGTCCTGGAGGTGCGGGGCGACCCAAGCCCATCCCTAGCCTGGCTCAGGGCCCTGGGCGAGGCCGCCCCGAGGCCTCCGCTGGCCCCGCGGCCCTGAGGCCAGCTTCCTAGCGGCCTAACCCCTACGGGGGCTTGGCCAGGGCTTTGTCCGCTGTGCCGCTTCCCCCCGGTAGCCCAAGGGGTGGGTAACCTCGAGGGACACCTGGCCCCTCTAAAGGGTAATCCAATCAGCCTTCCCTCCGCCCCAGCCCGTGCGAGAGGGGTACCTGCCTCCTGGGGCCACGGTTCCCCGGGGAGAACCCCCAAGGCCCATAGGCGCGGCCTCCTCCCCTTCCGGGCCCGCGGGAAAGAGGGCCGCTTGGCGTGGGAAGGGGGCGGCCGGCTCCTCGCAGCGCCGGGGAACAGGCTCCCACCCTTTTGGCAAGAACCTGCCCGTCCCCGCCGCTAAGGCCTCCCTGGGCCTAGTGCTGCACTGGCCTGGGCTTGACACCCTTCTGAAAGAAGCCAGGTAAGGTGGAGGCGCGTGAGCGGTCGTCCGGATGATGCCCCCCTGGAGGCCCTCCATCGGGAACTGGTCGCCCTCAGGAAACGGGTGGAAGAGGAGGGCGAGGCCCGCTTCCGAGGATGGCTTCCCCATCTAAGGCGCACCCCCTTCCTGCAGCCGGCCCGGAACCTGGCCGACTACCTGGCCCTACGCCAGCACGACCTTGGTCCCCTGCAAAGGGAGCTCGCCCGGCTGGGCCTCTCCTCCTTGGGGCGGGCGGAGTCCCGGGTGCGGGGCAACCTGGACGCGGTGCTGGCCACCCTGGACCGGGCCCTGGGCTTGGGCGCCCCTCCCTATCCCCCCCCGGAGGATTTCTTCGCGGGGGAGGGTCTTCTTCAAGGGGAAAGCCGCGCCCTTTTCGGCCCCGGGAAGGACCCCTGCATCCTGGTCACCCTTCCCGAGGATGCCGCCTTGGACCCCCAGCTGGGGCCCAGGCTGGTTCGGGCAGGCATGACGGCCGCTCGAATCAACCTGGGCCACGGCCACCCTTCCCTCTGGGAGGGGATGGTGGCCCAGGTGCGGCGGGTGGAGCAGGACCAACCCATTCCCATCCTCATGGACCTGAGCGGACCCCGCCTGCGCCTAGCCACCGTGCGGGCGGAAGGGAGGATCTTCCCCGGCCACCTCCTGGAGCTCACCGCGGAACTCCCGCCGCAAGGTTCCCACCCCTTTCAGGCCACCCTCAACAACCCCACGGCCCTGGAGGCCCTGGAGGCGGGACACAGGGTGTTCATGGACGAGGGGAGGCTGGAGGCCATCGTGGAAGAGGTGGGGTGTGGGAGGGCGTTGCTGCGGGTGGTGCACACGCCCCCGAAAGGTTTCAAGCTGCGCCCGGAAAAGGGGGTGAACCTGCCCGACACCCCCTGGCCCCGCGAACCCCTGACCCCCAAGGACCTCCAGGACCTGGACTTTGCCGCCCAGCACGCGGACCTGCTGGGATACTCCTTCGTGGAGGAACCAGGGGACATCGAGCGGCTTCTCGGCGAGCTGGCGTTGCGCAATCCCAAGGGGCTACGGGGCCTGGTGCTGAAGGTGGAGACCTCCAAGGCCGTACGCAACCTCCCCGAGCTGGTGGTGCGGGCCGCCGGAAGCTGGCCCATGGCCATCATGATCGCCCGGGGAGACCTGGCGGTGGAACTGGGCTATGAGGGCTTGGCGGAGATGCAAGAGGAGATCCTCTGGCTGGCGGAGGCCGCCTGCATCCCGGTCATTTGGGCCACCCAGGTGCTGGACCACCTGGTCAAAAAGGGCACCCCCTCCCGCGCCGAGGTGTCGGACGCCGTGCTGGCCGCCCGGGCCGAATGCGTGATGCTCAACAAGGGACCCTTTCTGGAGGAGGCCATCCGGATGCTCAGGGAAGTGCTGCCTCGCATCCGGGAGCACCAGTACAAGAAAACCCCCAAGATGCGGCGCCTGGAGATCTGGTCGTAGGCTGACTCTAGGGCTCCTTCGCCCCAAGGGAAGAGAGCCAGGCAGGAAAAAGCGCCAACGGGGCCTGGAGGCGGTCACGTCGACGAAACATGGGGGGCCTGGCCCACCACAAGGGCCTCAAGAGGCCAGGGAACCACGGCACCCCCTCCAGAGAAGGGCCGGGCTTGGCGGCGGGGGTCTATGGGCCCTTGGGGCCTGCGGCCACCCACCGGGGCCGCTTGGCGTGGGTAGGGTGGGGGGCCGGCCCCTCGGGGGGCTGGCCTGGAGGGGCTAGGGGGCTTTTGGCCCCCTATCCCCACCCTCGAGGATGTACCCCCGCGGCCGAGGGCCAGGCCTAGGCCGGGCCTACAGAGCCTGGCCCAACTCCACAGGCTTCACCGGCACCCGAAGCCCCAGCCTTTCCTGTAGGTCCTGCAGCAGAGATTTGGCCAAGGTCTGGATGCTCCCGATCTCCTTGCGAGAAGGGACGCGGAAGCCGTGGACCAAAAGGGACTCATTCCGGGCCTTGAGCACCCCGGAAAGCCCCTGCAGCTCCCCTAGGCCCACCCGGGACAGGAGGGGGTCCCCCTGGC
>CALKFO010000060.1 GCA_938084765.1 Candidatus Bipolaricaulota bacterium
TGGCCAAGACTGTGGCGGGAAGCAAGGAAAACCCCCTCCCCTAACGCCGGCTTTCCCATGGCCGCCCTGGCCCTTAGGCTTGGGGTACGTTTGAGCAAACGAGGGGTGTACGCGCTCAACGAGAACACCCCCTCCCCAACCCCAAAGGCCACCCGCGAGGCCCTCCGCCTCTCCGCCCTCCTAGGATACGGGCTCGGCCTCCTCATGGCCCTGTTCACCTGGGAGCGGTAAGGAGGGAATGCGCCCTTGACCTTCTGGGCCATATATGGTACCGTCCTTTCAGGATGCCCAACACTTAGGGTGTCCTGGCCGCGATGCCAGGCCGACAGGCCTGGACGCCAGTTGGCGGTGGGGGAAGTCCGGTGCAAGTCCGGCGCTGTCCCGCAACGGTAACCAGCCCAAGCTGGAAGCCCGAGTACCCGCTTCGCGGTCCTGCCCCGTAGCCCTCGAGGCAAGGGTGAAGGTGGTGATGCCTGTGGGACCCTAGACCCCCGATCCCCCGCAAAACTGGAGGCCCGCACCGGGCCCTGAGGCCATAAGGTAGATGGGTTACGAGTACCCCTTTGGGGGAGTGCTTTCCCCCAGTAGAGGGACCGGCGAGGTACGGGATGAAAGAGACGCGCATGGTGCACACGGTCTTCCCTGGGGAGACCAACCATTACGGAACCCTTTTCGGTGGCACCGCCTTGGCCTGGATGGACCAGGCGGCCTTCGTGGCCGCCAGCCGGCATGCCCGGCGCAAGGTGGTGACCGTGCACTCGGATGCCGTGGACTTCAAGCGCCCGGTGCCCCTGGGCTCCATCTTGGAGCTGGTGGCCCGGGTGGTGGAGGTGGGCCGCACCTCCATGCGGGTGGAGGTGGAGATGTGGGTGGAGCCCCTGGACCCCAGCGGGGAGCCCTACCTGGCCGCCAGGGGAGGCTTCGTCCTGGTGGCGGTGGACGAAGGGGGCCGGCCCGTTCCCGTGCCCCCCTTGGGAGGTGAGGGATGATCCGCACCCTGGCCTTCGGCCTCCCCCGGCTGGGGCCTAACCGGGAGTACAAGGGGCTTCTGGAGGGGTTCTGGAAGGGAAGGCTCTCCCAGGAGGACCTCCTGAAGGGGCTTGAGGGCCTGGAGAGGACCCGGCTTTCCGCCTACCGCCAGCGGGTGGACCTCTACCCCGAGGGGGAGCTCAGCCTCTACGACCCCATGCTGGACCTGGCGGTGGCCCTGGGCCTCTACCGGGTCCCCCCGGGACACCTCCCCGGGTACTACGCCCTGGCCCGGGGCCAGGGGGCCCTCCCCTTGCGGAAGTGGTTCGGCACCAACTACCACTACCTGGTGCCCCGGCTTCCGGAGAGGCCCGCCTACGCCCCCAACCGGGCCTGGTTCCCCTATCCCGTGGGGCGGGAGGTGGGAGGGGAGGGCCTCCCCACCCTCCTGGGCCCCTATACCCTCCTGCGCCTGGCGCAGAACCCCCCGTCAGGCGAAGGGCTCAGGGCCCACCTGGAAGCCCTCCTGGAGGCCTACCTGGACCTCCTCCACCCCCTGGCCCAAGAGGGGCGGGCCCTCCTCCTCCAGGAGCCGGCCCTGGGCCTGGAGGGGGTGGAGGGGGACCTCCCCCACCTCCTGGCCCTCTACCGGGGCCTGGGGGAAAGGGTCCCCCTCCTCCTCCTCACCTACTACCACCCCCCGGACCCCAAGGTGCTGGCGGCCTTGGCCCAGCTTCCCCTCCAGGGGCTGGCCGTGGGCTACAGCCCGGACCGGCCCCCGCCCCCCGTGCCCCCCGGAACCGCCCTGGTGGTCCAGCCGGTGGAGGGGCAGGGGGCGTGGCGCAGCCCCCTCCTGGCCCTGAAGGAGGAGCTCCTGCGCTGGCTGGGGCCCCTCCTGGAGAGGGGGCAGGAGGTGATCCTGGCCCCCAGGGCCCCCCTCTTCCACCTCCCCTGGCGGGTGGACGAGCCCCTCCCCCCAGGGCTGGAGGGGCGCCTGGCCTTCGCGGAGGAACGCCTGGAGGAGCTCCGCCTCCTCAAGGCCCTCCTCCTGGGGGAAGGCCTGGAGGAGGCGGAGGCCTGGTACACCCCACCCCCCGCCTGGGCCTTCTCCCCGCCTCCGCCCCCTTCCCCCAGGCCTCCCCGGGAGGTGCGGCGGGAGGCCCAGAAGGCCCTGGGCCTTCCCCCCTTCCCCACCACCACCATCGGGAGCTTCCCCCAGACGGAGGAGCTGAGGCGGCTAAGGCGGGAGCTCCGCCAGGGCCGGCTGGGGCGGGAGGCCTACGAGGCCGCCATGGCCAGGGCCATCCGGGAAAACATCCGGCTGCAGGAGGAGGTGGGCCTGGACGTCCTGGTGCACGGGGAGCCCGAGCGCAGCGACATGGTGGAGTTCTTCGCGGAAAGGCTCCAGGGTTTCCACACCACCCAGAAGGCCTTCGTCCTCTCCTACGGGAGCCGGGTCTGGCGCCCCCCCATCCTCTTCGCCCCGCCCCGGCGCCGGGAGCCCTTGGTGCTCCGGGAGACCCTCCTGGCCCAAGGCCTCACCCCCAAGCCGGTGAAGGCCATCCTCACCGGGCCCATCACCCTGGCCGCCTGGAGCCTCCTGCCCCACGTGGGGCTTGGGCCGGCGGTCCTGGCCCTGGCGGAGGCCCTGAGGGAGGAGGTGGCGGAGCTGGCCCGGGAGGGGATCCGGATCCTCCAGGTGGACGAGCCCGCCCTCCTGGAGAAACTCCCCTGGCGGGAGGAGGAACGGCCCGCCTACCTGGAGCTGGCCAGGGAGGCCTTCCAACGGGTAGTGGGGGGCCTGCCCCCTGGGGTCCAGGTGCACCTGCACCTCTGCTACTCCGACTACGGGGCCCTGCGGCCCTTCCTGGAGGCCATGGACCCCGATGTGGTGAGCGTGGAGGCGGTACGGCAGGAGGCCTCCCTGCTCCACCACCTGGAGGACCTCCCCCTGGAGGTGGGGCCGGGGGTGTGGGACGTGCACTCCCCGGGGGTGACCCCCGCCGAGGAGATGCTGCGCCGCCTCGAGGGGTACCTGCGCCACCTGCCCCCAGACCGCCTCTGGATAAATCCCGATTGCGGCCTGAAGACCCGGGGGCTGGAGGAGGTGCGGGCCAACCTCAGGAACATGGTGGAGGCCGCCAAGGGCCTACGCCAGCGCCTGGGAGGTTAGCATGCTGACCGAACCTAGGGCCCACTACCGCCCCTACGAGTACCCCAGGCTCCTGGCCTACAGGGACGCCATCCGCCACAACTACTGGGTGCACACGGAGTTCAGCTACACCGCCGATGTGCAGGACCACGCCCTGGCCTCCCCAGGGGTCCGGTCCCTGGTGGAGCGCTCCCTCCTGGCCATCGCCCAGGTGGAGCTCTCCGTGAAGCTCTTCTGGGCCAAGGCCTACGAGGTCTTCCCCAAGCCCGAGGTGGCGGAGGTGGGCATGACCTTCGCCGAAAGCGAGGTGCGCCACGCCAACGCCTACGCCCACCTCCTGGACCTCCTGGGCCTGGAAGGCCTCTTCCCCAAGGCCCTGGAGGAGGCCCCCTTGCGGGAGAGGCACCGCCTCCTCACGGGGGTCCTGGCCCGGGCCCGCACGGGGGACCTCCGGGACTACGCCAAGGCCCTCCTCCTCTTCTCCGCCTTCACGGAGCACGCCTCCCTCTTCTCCCAGTTCTACGCCCTCATGGCCCTGAACAAGCGGCTTGGCCGCTTCAAGGGCATCTCCAACGCCATCGAGGCCACCAGCAAGGAGGAGAACCTCCACGGGCTCTTCGGGGTGGAGCTCCTGCGCATCCTCCGGGAGGAGAGGCCCGGCCTCCTCGGCCCCTCCTTTGCCGAGGAGGTGCTGGAGGAGGTCCAGGCCTTCTTCCGGGCGGAGGAGGGGCTTTTGGACTGGTTGTTCGCCGCCGGGGACACGGAGGCCCTGGCCCGGGAGGAGGTCCTGGAGTTCCTCAAGTGGCGGTACAACCAGGTCCTCGCCCTCCACGGCCTGCCCCAGCCCTTCCCCGTGCGCGGGGAGGTCCTGAAGGATACGGAGTGGTTTGACCTGGAGCTTTTGGCGGACAAGGAGGTGGACTTCTTCCACAAGCGGAGCGTGGCCTACGCCCGCCGGGTGCAGAGCTTTGACCCGGAAAGCCTGTTCTGAGGGAGGCTAGGATGCTGAAAGCGCAAAGGGAGTACGGGCCGTGGTACTGGGCCAACGAGTGGACCCGGCTCTACATGAGCCGGGGCTACCTCCTCCCCGGGGTTTCCGTGGAGGAGAGGGTGCGGGAGATCGCCCAACGGGCGGAGGCCCTTACGGGGATCGAAGGCTTTTCCCGCAAGTTTGAGGAGTATATGGCCAAGGGGTGGTACTCCTTGGCCACCCCCATCTGGGCCAACTATGGCCTCCGGCGGGGCCTGCCCATCTCCTGCTACGGCACCTACGTGGAGGACGACACCGCCTCCATCCTGAGGGCGGTGGCGGAGATCGGCATGATGAGCAAGCAGGGCGGGGGGACCTCCGTCTACCTGGGGGCCTTGCGCCCCCGGGGGGCCCCCATCCGGGACAACGGGGAGAGCAACGGCTCCTACGCCTTCGCCTCCCTGTTCGACCGGGTCATCGAGGTCTTCAACCAAGGCTCCACCCGCCGCGGCCAGTGCGCCGCCTACATCCCCATAGAGCACCCAGACTTTGAGGAGTGGCTCCAGATCCAGCGGGAGGGTAGCCCCATCCAGTCCCTCTTCTGGGGGGTCTCCGTGGGGGATGCCTGGCTGGAGGCCATGGTGGCCGGGGACCGGGAGGCCAGGGAGCAGTGGGCCAAGGTGCTCAAGGCCCGGGCCGAGGTGGGCATCCCCTATCTCTTCTTCCGGGACAACGCCAACCGCCAGGCCCCGGAGATCTTCCGGCGGTTGGGGAAGACGATCCACGCCTCCAACCTCTGCACGGAGATCATGCTTCCCTCGGGCCCCGAGGAGAGCTTTGTCTGCTGCCTCTCCTCCTTGAACCTCCTGCACTTTGACGCCTGGAAGGACACGGACGCGGTGGAGACCCTCACGATCTTCCTGGACTCCGTCCTGGACGACTTCATCCAGAAGGCGGAAGGGATCCCCTACCTGGAGCGGGCCGTGCGCTTTGCCAAGAGGTACCGGGCCATAGGCCTCGGGGTCCTGGGCTGGCACAGCTACCTGCAGTCGGAGGGCATCCCCCTGGAGAGCCCCGAGGCCTTCCGGCGCAACAGCCTCATCTTCAAGACCATCCGGGAAAGGGCGGAGGAGGCCAGCCGGTGGCTGAGGAGGCGCCACCCCGAGGACGAGCTTGCGGAAGTCCTGGACCGGAGGAACGCCACCCTCATGGCCATCGCCCCCACCAAAAGCTCCTCCTTCATCCTGGGCCAGGTCTCCCCCTCCATCGAACCCTACACCAGCAACTACTACCTCAAGGACCTGCAAAAGGCCCGGGTACCCTTCAAGAACCCCTTCCTGGAGGAGCTCCTACGGCAAAAGGGTAAGGACGAGGAGAAGGTGTGGCGGAGCATCCTGGAGCACAACGGCTCCGTCCAGCACCTGGACTTCCTTACCGACGAGGAGAAGGACACCTTTAAGACCTTCGCAGAGGTGTCCCAGAAGACCCTCATCAACCTGGCGGCGGCCCGGCAGCGGCACATCGACCAGGGCCAGTCCCTGAACCTGGTGATCCACCCCGAGGCCCCTCCCAAGGACGTGAACGAGCTCTACCTCCACGCCTGGCGGAGCGGGCTCAAGGCCCTCTACTACCAGTTCAGCACGGGGATGGCCCAGGCCTACAGCCGGGACCTCCTCCTCTCCTGCCGGGCCTGCGAGGGCTAGGCCCCAAGGCCCCTAGAGGACCCGCAACCCCAGCCGGGCCAGGGGGTGGGGGCCTGCGGGTGGCTCTTTAGAGAGAGGAGGGGTGTGGAGGAGCTATAATCCCCCGGACCTTCGGTTCGGCGATACATGGACTCTTCCAAATGTGCTCCATGTGCTACAGCAGCATATTCAGCAGAGCTTGAGCACGAGGCTCACCTATCGATTCAACAAAATTCTTTTGGACTCGGGCGGAGCCTTCGGGAAAGTCTACGGATTAAATCGTAAGTGGAACCGAGACCACGGGCGAAGCCTGTATCGTACAGCCACATTTTTCATAACGGGGACACGTTGCCCGCAAAAGGGCCAGCCTGGCCCGGGCCTTGAGGGTGCCCAGGGGTATGCCCAGCCTCTGGGCCGCCTCCTGGTGGGAATAGCCTTGGTAAAAGAGCACCTCGATGACCTCCCGTTCCTCAGGGCTTAGCCTGGCTAGGGCCTGCCCCAAGCGCACCCGGTCCAGATGCCCCTCCTCGTCCAGCCCGGGGCCCGGAAGGTCAAAGGCCTCCTGCCCTTCCTCCGCCCCTGGGTCCAGGGCCTTTGGCCGGGCCTCCAGCCGGCGGAGGAAGTCCACGGCGGTGTGGTGGCCCACGGCCAGGAGCCAGGCCCGGGCCGTGGCCCTCCGCGGGTCAAACTGGCCGGCACTCCTCCAGCCCTTGACAAGGGCCTCCTGCACCACATCCTCCTGGGCGGTCCGGTCCAAGCCCATCCTGCGGGCCAGCCCCAAAAAGGCCCCAGCATAGCGACGGAAGAGGAGGCGAAGGGCTTCCTCATCGCCCCGGGCCACCAGGGCCAGAAGCGCTTCGTCGGAGAGGCCCTCGAGGCTCATCCTCCGCCCACGTTACCATACGCACCCTGGCCGGGGAGCGGTTTTGGGCCGGGACGGAGGGATGAAGGCTGGGTCCAGTTCCGGAGGGAACTGGGATGGAAGGGGGAAGGCCTATTCCCTTGGCTGAAGGCGCTCCTGGGCCTAGGCCCCGCGCCCCGGATTCCCCGAAACCCTCCCCTTTGCCCAGATCCCAGGCCTGGGGCCGAGGGCGGCCGTGGTGGCCCGAGGGCCTCAGGCCCTGCCTGCAGGCCTGGGGTGGGCAGCGTGCACACCCCAGGGCTACCAAAAAGGCGGCCCCGCACCCCAAGGGGGATGCCGCCCTCCCCTTTACCGGCCAGGGGGTGGCGTGGCCCCAAGCCCCGCTACCGTCCCACCCGGCGAGGTGGACCCTTTGGCAGCCGCATCCCCAGGCCAGGTCCCCGCCTTGGGGCCCAGAGGGAAACTCTGGGGTGAAGGCGGGGCTGAGGGGGCTGGGGACAGGCCACGGAAGCAGATGGCTAGCCTAAGGCCAGGCCCTTGGCCCGCCTGGCCCGGGGTCCGTGCCCTACGGGCCCATGGGGCCAAGGCGAGGTGGGCCGGAATAGGGCCTTTTTCCCAAACTGCAGACGGAGGCCGCCGAGACCCAGATTGCGGGATAGGCTCACCTCTAGCGCAGGAGGGTAAGCAGAGCCAGGACCACCGCCAAGGCGCTGAAGTAGAGCATGAGGCGGTTTAAGGCGGTGTTGATGTCCCCCTTTAGCTCCTGGCGCAGGCTGGCCATCTGTTCACCAAGACGCCCCTCCAGGGACGCCATCCCTCCCTTCAGCTCTTGGCGTAAGCCGGACATCTGCTCACCAAGACGGCCCTCCAGGACGGCCATCTCCCCCTTGAGCTCCTGACGAAGGCCGGCCATGTCCCCCTTGAGTTCTTGGCGTAAGGCGGCCATGTCCCCCCTGAGCTCCTGGCTCAGGCTGGCCATATCCCCTTTCAGCTCCAGGCGTAAGGTGGCCATCTCCTCCCGAAGCCCCCCTTCCAGGGCCTCCATCCCGCTCTTGAGCTCCTGGCGGAGGCTGGCCATATCCTCCTTAAGCTCTTGGCGGAAGACTACCAGTTCCCCCTTGAGCTCTTGGCGCAGGAGGTCCATGCGGGTTTCCAAGGCGCTAACCCGTCCCGGGAGGGTGGCCATTACCCCTTCCACAATCCCTTCCAGCTTGTAGAGGCGCTCCTCCGTGGTCATCTACTCCTAGGCTAGCACAGCCCTATCCCCCCAGCTGGGGTCCTAACAAGGGGGAAGGAGCCTCCCACGTGCTCCCCAGGGCAGGGACAGGCCCGGGGCCTTCCCGCCTCATCCCTTCTCCCTAGAGGCCCTCCATGTCAGGCAGCGATTCCCTGGCCCCCTTTGAAAGGCGATAGGGAGCAGTTGGGCTCCGCCTGGGGGCCGGACTCCCCAGCATGGACACCAGGCGCAGGCCCCCCTGGGGCCTGGGGTGGCCAAAGCACCTTCTGCCGGCCTTCAAGGGAACCCGGGCCCGGAAGGCTGGCGCAGCCCCAATCCGTGAAGTCTTTCCTGTGAGAGCCCTTCTCCGCCAATGCATGGGCTTAAATGGCCAATGCCTGTAGGAGGCGGCAGGGCCTATCCTTGGGCTAGCGCCCTGGGGCTGCCCAGGCCCTGCCCCCTAGCCCACGGGCACCCCCTGGGCCTTGCGGCCGGCCCCCGCTAAGGGGCGGGGCGTCCCGCCGGTCGCCGTGGGTCATCCAGGGCTCAAAGAGGCCTTCCCCCTCTTAGGATGCCCTCCCTTGGGCCTGGGGTAGGCTCCTCTGGGGGGCTTGAAGGAGTCCCCTGCCCCCAGAGGGAGGACCATAGGTAGGGGGTAGGTAAGATAGCCGCCGCAAGGAGGCCCGTCCAAGGGTCGAGGAAACTCTGGATGCCCTCGAGAGGCACGTACTGGGGGCCAGATGCCCCTCCCCTCTTCGGACCAAGGGCAGGACCCCCTCCAAATGCCCTAGGGCCACGGCGGAAGGGCCTGGGGACGGCTGGATGGGGCCAGGGGCGCCCAAGGGGCCCC
>CALKFO010000061.1 GCA_938084765.1 Candidatus Bipolaricaulota bacterium
CGGGAGGCTGGGACAGAGCCTCTTCCGGGCGGGGCTGGACCTGCTCACCCTTTGGGCGCTTGCCCTCTGGGGTGCAGGGGGAGGAAGGCGCGGAAGTCCCTTGGGGTTATGCCCTATGGAGGTTTTGACGTGTACATAGGGAGGGCACTTTGGTTCTTCCCGCCCGTTTCCGGGTAGCTCCGTCCCAGGGCCAGGTGCACGGTACCCCCCATCTTCTCGTCCAGGAGGATGAGGCCCGTGGGGCGGGTGAGGCCGAAGTTGGTGCCCAGGCCCACCTCGCCAAGCCGCCTGGCCCCCTCATCCGTGGCCAGGGCCGCCCGCAGGTACTCTTCCCCCACCTCCGCCCGGGCCTCCACCACTTCGCCCTTCTGGAAGCGCAGGTAGACCCCTTCCACCCGCCTTCCCCCCACGAAGGCGGGCAGGTTGAAGCGCACCTCGCCCTCGGCGGAGTCCTCCAGGGGGCCGGTAAACACCTCTCCCGAGGGCATGTTGCGCCGGCCATCGGAGTTGATCCACCGCCTACCCGCCACGGAAAGCCTTAGGTCCGTGCCCGGGGCCAGGAGGCGAAGCTCCTCTCCTTGGGCCAGCCTCTGGATTAAGGCCTCTTGGAAGCGGGCAAGGGCTTTCCAAGCGGCCACGGGGTCTTCCCGGTCCAGGAACAAGGCCCTTTGCAAGTACTCCCGGAACTCCTCCGTGCCCATCCCCGCCCCCACCGCGTAGCCCACCGTGGGGTAGAGGGTGAGGGCCCAGGGCTTTTTTAAGCGGAGCTCGGCAAGCGGCTGCCAGGCCCGCTGGTGCCTGAGGGAAAGCCCGGGGTCCAGGGAGGCTACCTCCAGGGGGTTTTCCGCGGAAAGGATGCGCAGGAACTTGTCCGCCTTTTCATAAAGAGCGCGCTCCACCTCCGGTATCCTCTCCAGCCAAGCCCCCCCGTGGAGGAGGAAATCCCGCCCTTCCCCCGGGTAGCCGATGCGGAAAAGAGGGTAGGCCCCCCGCCCTAGGAAGGCCCTTTTCAAGTGGGGCAGGAGGGGCAAGGCTGGAAGTTCCGCCTCCACCAAGATGGCCTCCCCTTCCTGGGCCTCGAGGCAGTACGCCGCCAAGAGTTCCGCGAACCTGGCTTCCACCCTGTTATCATAGGGCCAAGATGGCCGAACCCAAGATCACGCCCCTGGCCCGGCGTCTGGCCGAGGAAAACGGCATAGACTGGCGCAGGCTCCAGGGCACCGGGCCCGATGGCACCATTGTGGAGCGGGACATCCTGGCCTTCCTGGCCAAGGTGATGGCCGGGGAGGTGGAGTTGCCCCCCATGCCGGAAGAGGCCCCACCCCTGCCCCCGGAAGAGGAACTGAAGCGGGTCCAGGAAGTCCTGGACCGGGAAGGGGTGGACCTGGAGGACGTCCTCCCTACCCCACCCAAGGCCCCCACCCTGGCGGTGGAGGAGGTGGCCGAGGAGGAGCTGGACCTCGAGCCCGCCCTTCTGGAGGACCTGGAGCTGGACCTGGAAGAGGATCTCCTCCTGGCCGAGGAATCCAGCCCTACCCCCGTGGAGGAGGAGGCCCTTTTCCTCCCCGAAGACCAAGGGGAGGAAGCCCTCCTGGAGCTCCCCGAGGAGGCGGAAGAGGAGCTGGAAGACCTGCTTCTCGGCGGCAAGGAGGAAGCCCCTCCCCTAGAGCCCCTGGAAGAGCTGGAGGAAGCGCTCTCCGAGGAGCCCACCCTCGCCCAGGCCCCAGAGGAGGACCTTCTTCCCCCCGAGCCTTCCCCGGCCCCAGGGAAGGAGGCCAAGCCCCCAGAACCCACCTTGGCCGCGGCCATCCCCCCACCTATCCCAGCTCCAGGCCTCCCCACCCCCTCCACACCTTCCCTTTTAAAGGTGTACCGCCTGCGCTTTAATCCCGATGGGCTTAGGAACGCCCTTCAGGCCTTCCGTAGGGTCCATGGGGTTCCCGAAAACCCCCTGCCCTTCCTCCTCAAGGCGGCGGAACGGGCCCTATCCGAGCTGGAGCTTCCCCTTAGGCCCCTCCTGGGCAAGGTGGAGGGGGAAAGGGTCTTGGGCCTAAGGCCAGTGGGGAGCTTCCTGGCCCTCTTCCACCAGGAGGGCGGGGAGGAGGGAGAAGGGCTTTTGTGCTTCGCCTCCGGGGAAGAGGTGCACACCGGCCAGCCCAGCCTTTTCCTGGACGAAGGGGGCCTCCTGGCGGCCTCGGGCCTCGAGGCGCCCCTGGCCCGGAGGCTTCTGGAAC
The DNA here is from genome assembly GCA_938084765.1 of Candidatus Bipolaricaulota bacterium. GTDB lineage: Bacteria > Bipolaricaulota > Bipolaricaulia > Bipolaricaulales > Bipolaricaulaceae > DTER01. The sequence continues at coordinate 2,235 of CALKFO010000061.1, forward strand.
GGGTGGCCCTCTACCTGGAAAACCCCGTCCTCCTCTTGGCCTAGCGGCGCCTCCGCTTCCTCCTTCCCGGCACCGGCTCCGGGCCCTTGAGGCCCTGTAGGCGGGCCTCGAGGGCCCGAATCTCGTCCCTAAGCCTCGCCGCCCGCTCAAAGTCCAGGGCCTCCGCCGCCTGCCACATGGCCAGCTCCAGCTGGGCAATCTGCTCCTTCAGGTCCTCCCCCTCCAAGGCCTCCAGGGCGGCCTCCTCGTACCCCTCCGGGCGGATGATGGCCCTGACCTCCTTGCGCACCGTCTCCGGGACGATGCCGTGCTCCCGGTTGTAGGCCTCCTGCAAGGCCCTTCTCCGGTTGGTCTCCCGGATGGCCCTCTCCATGGCCTCGGAGACCGTGTCCGCATAGAGCCAGACCTCCCCCTTGGCGTTCCTGGCCGCCCGGCCGATGGTCTGGATGAGGCTCCGTTCGCTCCGCAAGAACCCTGTCTTGTCGGCGTCCAGGATGGCCACCAGGGAGACCTCGGGGATGTCCAGACCCTCCCTTAAGAGGTTGATCCCCACCAGGGCGTCAAAATGCCCAAGCCTAAGGTCCCGGATCAGGGCCTGGCGCTCAAAGGCGTCCAGCTCGTGGTGCAGGTACCGGGCCCTCACGCCATGCTCCTGCAAAAAGGCGGTGAGCTCCTCGGCCATGCGCACCGTGAGGACGGTGACCAGGGTCCTCTCCCCCCTTGCCGCCCGTTCCCGGATCCCCTCCATGAGGTCCAGGATCTGGTTCGCCGTGGGCTTCACCACCACCAGGGGGTCCAGAAGCCCCGTGGGGCGGATGATCTGCTCCACCATCCGGCCCGAGTGGGCAAGCTCAAAGGGCCCCGGGGTGGCGGAGACGAAGACCACCTGGGGCACCCTCTCCAGGAACTCCTCAAAGCGCAGGGGCCGGTTGTCCAGGGCGCTGGGCAGGCGGAAGCCGTAGTCCACCAGGGTCTTCTTGCGCACATAGTCCCCCCGGTACATGCCCTGAAGCTGGGGCACGGTCACGTGGGACTCGTCCAGGAAGACCAGGAAATCCTCGGGGAAGTAGTCCAAAAGGGTGTAGGGGGGCTCCCCGGGGGCCTTGCCCGTGAAGTAGCGGGCGTAGTTCTCCACCCCCGGGCAGGTGCCCATGACCCTTAGCATCTCCAGGTCGTAAAGGGTGCGCTCCTTGAGGCGCTGGGCGTAGAGGACCTCCCCCCTTTCCTCAAAGTGGCGGACCCTTTCCCATAGCTCCTTCTCAATCTCCTTAAGGATCCCCTCCAGCCCCTCTGGGGAAAGGTAGTGGGTAGCGGGAAAGAGGACGAAGCCGGGAAGCTCCCTTAGCCTCTCCCCCGTGATGGGATGCACCTGGAGGATGCGCTCCACCTCATCCCCAAAGAGCTCCACCCGGAGGGGCTCCGTCTCGTAGGCGGGGAAGATCTCCAGGACCTCCCCCCTGGCCCGGAAGCGGCCCGGGGCCAGGTCGATATCGTTCCGGGTATACCCCAGCTCCAGAAGCCTCTCCAAAAGGGCCTCCCGGGGGTAGAGGGCCCCCCGTTCCACCACCAGGTTCCTTTGCCGGTACTCCCGGGGGTCCCCCAGGCCGTAGATGGCCGACACCGAGGCCACCACCACCACGTCCCTGCGGGTGAGGAGGCTACGGGTGGTGGAGTGGCGGAGGCGCTCAATCTCAGGGTTGATGCTGGCGTCCTTCTCAATGTAGAGGTCCTTCCCCGGCACGTAGGCCTCGGGCTGGTAGTAGTCGTAGTAGCTGATGAAGTACTCCACGGCGTTTTCCGGGAAAAGCTCCCTAAACTCCGCCGCCAGCTGGGCCGCCAGGATCTTGTTGGGGGCCAGGACCAGGGCCGGCCTCCCCAGGGCCTCGATCACCTTGGCCACCGTCACCGTTTTCCCCGTTCCCGTGGCCCCCAGGAGGGTAACGAAGCGCTCCCCGTCCCCCAGGGCCTGCACAAGCTCCCGGATGGCCTTGGGCTGGTCCCCCTTGGGGCTTGGGCCGTGGTAGCGGAAGGGCATACCTCCACCATAGCAAAGCCCCCCGCCCAGGGGGCGGGGGGCCTTGCTGATCCCTGGCGCTAGAACTTTACCGTGTAGTCGATGCGGAAGACCCGCCCGTATGTGCCCGAGGGGGTGCCGAAGAGGCCGGAGAGGGTCGTGCTCAAGGGCTGGTCGCTGAAGAGGCCGTAGGTGAAGGAGAGGTCCCAGTAGGTCCAGGTGGCGTAAATGCCGGAAAGTACGCCACCAGGGCCAGCCGTGGTGGAGTAGAGGTGGTCAGCGCTGGCGTCGAAGGCCTTGTCCGAATCGGTACCAGCAGGAGTAACCCCAACTCCTGTGGCGCTGTATTCAGCGGCCTTTACCTCAAAGACACTCTTGTCAAAGAGGAACTGGGCGAACTTAAGCCCAAAACCGTACTTGGTTTCGGAAATCCCACCGTCGCTTACGCGGGTGGCGAACTCCCCGGTCACGCTGGGAGCCAGGGGCAGGCCTGCCAGGTTAATGCTACCCTTGATGCCACCCTTGAGGGTTTGCCCAGCACTGGGATTCTGCAGATCGGAATCGTTGTAGCGGAAGAGGACCTTCTCCACGCTGACCGGACCCAGGGCGAGACCGGTATAGTCACCGTAGGCTTCCAAGCCATCTTGGGGACCACCCAGAAGGGTCCGGTTGGTGTAGGAGAGGGTCAGGTTGAGGTTCTTGACAAGGGCATTGTCCGCCTTGCCATCGTGCTTGAGGGTGGCGGTGATGGCGGTGGCGTAATCGGTAGGCGTGGCAGGACCCGGAACCCCAGCGAAGTTATAGGTGGTGGGGAACCACTCGCCCACGGTAGAGCTGGCCAGGGTAACCCCAGCGCTCAAGCTGAAGCCCGCGGGCAAGCCCAGGCCCAGGGTGGCCCTAAAGGCGCTGGCATCGGGGATACCGAAGGTGCCGTCCATCTGCACGTTGTAGAGGAGGCCCAGGTTCACGCCCATCACGGGAAGCCCGGCCTCCACGGTGAAGCCCCGCTGACCGTCACGGTAAGGGTTATCGGCATCCAAGCTCAATCCCGCGGGGTTGGCGGCACCAACAGCCAGGCCGCGGTAGTTAGCCTTGACAGGCCCAAGTTCCGCCCGGACATACCCGCCCTCAGAGTAAGAGGAGAACACGTTGGTACCGAAGCGGAAGTACTCGCCGGAGAGCTTCGCCAGGCCCAGGTTAAGGGCGCCGTCCACCCCAGCCACTTCGGCGAAGGGCACGTCGTGTTGCGCGTAGGAGACCCCCACAGAGAAGGCGTC
>CALKFO010000062.1 GCA_938084765.1 Candidatus Bipolaricaulota bacterium
AGCTCCCACCCCAGGCTCACCAGCTCGCTGGCCACCAGGTGGGAGTCGTACTCGTTCATCTGGCATCCAAAGGTAATGATGTGGGCACGCATAGGCCTCCCAGGGCGACCGGGGGGATCCCGGACCCGTTTCCTCAGTGTAGCACCTTGGACTAGAACCCTGACGGGAGAGTGCAGCACCTTAAACTAGAACCATGACGGGAGGTTGGTCCACGGAGCTGACCCTCGAGGCCCTCCGCCCCGGCCTAAGGCTCAAGGGCCTCCTTCCCCAAGGAAGCGTGCGTCTAGAAAGCGTCCGCCTCCTGGATGGGGTAGCCCAGATCACCTATCGGGAACCTTCGGGCGCCTTGCGCGAGGCCCTCCTTTACCCCGAGGACCTGGCCCAGCTGCGGGTGGAGGAGGCGGCCCGCTTCCCCCTAGATGCGCCCGGGGACCGCTTCCGTCTGGCCGCTGAGGCCAAGCGCATCCGCTTGGCCTACCTCTTTGACCCCATGATGGCGGTACACGCTTCCTTGGTGGAGCCCCTTCCCCACCAGATTGAGGCCGTCTATGGCCACATGTTGCGCAAAAACCCCTTGCGTTTCCTCCTGGCCGATGACCCGGGTGCGGGCAAGACCATCATGGCTGGGCTCCTCATCCGGGAGCTCTCCCTTAGGGGAGCCTTGGCAAGGGTCTTGGTGGTGGCTCCCGGAGCCCTGGTCTTGCAATGGCAGGAGGAACTTTGGGAAAAGTTCCGCTTGGACTTCAGAATCTTTTCCCGCTTCGCCCTAGAAACTTCCCCGAAGAACCCCTTCCGAGAACACCCCCTCTGGATCGCCCGTATGGATGGGCTCGCCCGCTTTACAGAGGTTTCGGACAAGGCCCTCGAGGTGGACTGGGACCTGGTGGTGGTGGACGAGGCCCACAAGATGGCCGCCACCTATTACGGCCAAGAGATCAAGGCCACCCGCCGATACCGCCTGGGACAACGCCTCTCGGAAAAGGCCAAGCACTTCCTCCTCCTCACCGCCACCCCCCACCGGGGTAAGGAGGAGGACTTCCGCCTCTTTCTCGCCCTTTTAGACCCCGACCGCTTCGCCGGCAAACCCCGGCCAGGGGGCCCCAGCTTGGACGCCGAAGGGGTCTGGCTCCGAAGGCAAAAGGAGGATCTGGTGCGCTTTGACGGCACCCCCCTCTTTCCCGAGCGGTGGGCCTACACCGTGGCCTATGCCCTCTCCCGCAAGGAGATGGACCTCTATGAGGCCGTCACGGCCTATGTGCGTGAGGAGATGAACCGGGCCGAGGCCTTGGAAAAAGGCCAACAGCGCACCGTTGGCTTTGCCTTATCCCTTCTGCAAAGGCGGTTGGCCAGCAGCCCCCTGGCCATCTACCGCTCTTTGGAAAGGCGCCGGAAACGCCTCGAGGCCCGCCTCCAAGAGCTAAGGGGGAAAGGGGTCCTGCCCTTCCCCGTCCTGGAAGAGGAGGACATAGAGGAGAAAGAGGAGTTCCCCGATGAGGAATGGGAAGGGGCTCCCGAGGTCCTGGACCAGGCCACGGCCGCCCGCACCCGGGCTGAGCTGGAGCGGGAAATCCACACCCTAAAGCGCCTGGAAAAGGAGGCGTTGGCCCTTTATCAACGCCAGGAAGACCGCAAATGGCGGGAGCTGCGCTCCCTCTTGCAGAAAAACCCCATCAAGGGGCGCAAGCTGATCGTCTTCACTGAGCACAAGGATACCCTGGACTACCTGGAGGCCAGGCTCACCACCTTCCTGGGACAACCCGAGGCCGTGGTTACCATCCACGGAGGGCTTTCCCGGGAGGAGCGCCGCTACCGCCAAGCCCGTTTCACCCAAGACCCGAAGGTCCTCATCCTGGTGGCCACGGATGCCGCCGGGGAGGGGGTTAACCTGCAACAAGCCCATCTTCTTATCAACTACGACCTGCCCTGGAACCCCGCCAGGTTGGAACAACGCTTTGGCCGCATTCACCGCATCGGCCAGACCGAGGTTTGCCACATGTGGAGCCTGGTGGCGGAGAACACCCGCGAGGGGGAGGTTTACCTCCGCCTTTTGCAGAAGCTGGAGGAGGCGAGCCAGGCCTTGGGCGGAAAGGTCTTTGACGTTTTGGGAAGGCTTTTCGCGGAAAAGCCTCTTAAGGAACTGCTCCTCGAGGCCATCCGCTACGGCGAAGACCCCGAGGTTCGGGCCCGTCTCTTCCGCCAGGTGGAAGGAGCCGTAGACCCAAAGCGCTTGGAGGCCCTCCTGCAAAACGCTCTGGCCACGGAGGTTCTAGACCCCAAACGCCTTTCTGAACTGCGTCAGGAAATGGAGAGGGCAGAGGCGAGGAGGCTCCAGCCCCACTACCTGGCCAGCTTCTTCCGGGAAGCCCTCACCCAGCTAGGGGGCACGGTGCACCCCCGGGAAGAGGGACGGATGGAGGTAAGCTTCGTTCCTGCCCAGATCCGGCAGGGCCGGGATGGGGTCCTGAGGAGCTACACCCGCGTCACCTTCCACAAGGACAAGGTGGCCCTGCCGGGCAAACCCGTGGCCGATTTTCTGGTCCCCGGCCACCCTCTTCTGGAAGGGGTGTTGGATGCCGTCCTCGAGGCGTGGGGGGAGGCCCTGGAACGGGGCACGGTCCTAGTGGACGAAAACGCCGCCAACCCCCGCCTAATCCTAGCCCTGGAGCACGAGGTGCAAGACGCCAAAGGCCCCGTGTCCCGTCGCTTCCTCTACCTGGGGATGGACCTGAAAGAGGGGAATCCTAGGCGCATCTGGGAGGAAGGGCCGGCCCCCTACCTGGACTTACGCCCTGCCACCCAGGAGGAAAGGGACTTCGGCCTCAGGCTTTTACAGGGCGTAGACCTCGAGGCCCTCCTGGCCCAGGCGGAGGCCTTGGCCACGGGCAAGCTGGCGCGGGAACACTTTGAGGAGGTGCGCCGCTACCGGCAGCTGGAGGTGGACCGCACCCTTAAGGCCGTAAAGGACCGGCTGCTTTCCGAGATTTACTACTGGGACCACCAAGCCGCCAAAGAGGAGGAACGCCTAAAGGCAGGAAAACAGGGAGCCGCAGGCCGGCTACAAAGGGCCAGGCACCGGGCCGATGAGCTAAGGGAACGCCTTAGGCGCCGGGAGCAGGAGCTGGAAGAGGCCCGCCACCTTCGCTCCCTGCCCCCGAAGCTCTCCCAAGCCATCCTGGTGGTGCCCCCCTTGCCCCACCCCCGACCGGAGGAACCCCACCTCGAGGTCCGGGAACGCCTGGAACGCCTAGCGGTGGAAGCCGTGCTCCAACTGGAGAGGCAGATGAGCCACACGCCCAAGGAGATGCCCCCTGGCTTTCCCGGTTACGACATTGAGTCCCTTACCCCCGAGGGCACCCTACGCCTCTTGGAGGTCAAGGGCAAGGGGCCAGGGACCGAGGTGGTCACGCTCTCCCGCACCCAGATCCTCACTGCCCTCAACAAACCCGACACCTGGTTCCTAGTGGTGGTGGAAACCGACGGCCAAAGGGCCCTAAGGGCCCATTACATCCCCACGCCCTTCGTCCGGGAACCGGACTTTGGCGCCACCAGCGTGAACTACAGCCTAAGGGAACTCCTAGGCAAGGCCGTACGGGTAGCAACCTTGTAAAAGCTCCAAGACCTGGAGGACATAGCCATGGCCAAGAAACTCATAGAAGTCGCCCTACCCCTCAAGGAAATCAACCGGGAGGCCAGCCGGGAGAAGTCCATCCGCCACGGCCATCCTTCCACCCTGCACCTCTGGTGGGCCAGGCGCCCCCTGGCCACGGCCCGGGCGGTGCTCTTTGCCAGCCTGGTGGACGACCCAGGGACCCACCTGCCGGAGGCCGAAGCCCACCGGGAAAGGGAGCGGCTTTTTAGGCTCATGGGGCAGCTGGTGAACTGGGATAACGTCAAGGACCCGGAAAAGGCCCAGGTGGTGGCCGAGGCCCAGTACGAGATAGCCAAGAGCCTGGCCCGCGCCCTGGGAGAGGCGCCCCCCAGCTCCCCTGGGGACAAGGAGCGCATCCAAGCCCTACTGGAAAAGGCCCCTCCCGTGCTTGACCCCTTTGCCGGAGGGGGCACCATCCCCCTGGAAGCCCAGCGCCTAGGGCTTAGGGCCTACGCATCGGACCTGAACCCGGTGGCGGTCCTCATCAACAAGGCCCTAATAGAGATTCCCCCTCGCTTTGCCGGAAGGCCACCCGTGAACCCCGAGTACCAGGCCAAGGCCCAGGCCACCGACCGCTTCCCTGGGGCCAAGGGCCTGGCTCAGGACGTGCGCTACTATGGCAGACGCCTTCTGGAAAAGGCCCGGGAGCGGATCGGCCACCTCTACCCCACCCTGGATGGCAAAACCGTCATCGCCTGGCTTTGGGCCCGCACGGTCCC
>CALKFO010000063.1 GCA_938084765.1 Candidatus Bipolaricaulota bacterium
GGGATCTTAGGAGTCGGGTTGCCGAGCCCCTCCTGGGCCCAAGCCTCTGTCACCCTCCAGTACTGGCATATCAATACCGAGGCTTTTGGCCTTCCCGCGGTCCGGGAGCTCATCAAGGAGTTTGAGCGCAGAAACCCCGACATCCGGGTGGAGGAACGCTACAACCCCAATGCCTACACTGGGCTTTTGCAAAACCTTCAGGCAGCCTTGGCCGCCGGAAACCCCCCCGACGTGGTGCAAATGGGTTACCTCTACGTGCGGTACGCGGCCAAGAACCTTCCTTTTGTTCCCATTGAAGACCTGGCTAAGAGGTTTGGAGGCGAGAGGCATCTGCGACGGTTTCCCCCGAACATCATGGCCCTGGGCCAGGTGGAGGGTACCCTGGTGGGCATGCCCTACTCCCTCTCCAACATCGTAGCCTACTACAACGCCGATCTCTTTCGCCGTGCGGGCCTGGACCCCGACCGTCCACCCAGCACCTGGGAGGGTTGGCGTAGGGCGGCGCGCCAGATCAAGGAACGGACTGGGAAATACGGGCTCTACCTGATACTTCTGGACGACAACTGGGCCATCGAGGCCCTCATCCGCTCCAACGGCGGCAGCCTGCTCCTTTGCCAGGATGGGTTTTACCGCACGGGAGTGGACCGCAAGGAGGCGGTGGAAGCCCTGAACACCTGGGCCGGGCTGGTCAAGGAGGGCCTGGCCCTGGGTGCCCTCCTGCAGCAGGGCGAGCAGGCCTTTCTGGCGGGGGAGGCTGCGGCCTTCATGACCACCATCGCCCGGCGTGCCGGCCTCCAGGAGCAGACCAAGGGCCGGTTTGAGCTTCGGGCCACGCGCTTCCCCACCTTTGGGGGAAAGCCCCCACAGTTGCCGGGAGGGGGTAATGTCCTCATGGTCTTTAGCCGGGACCCCAAGAAACAGGAGGCGGCGTGGCGGTTCATCCAATTCCTCACTTCTCCAGAGGGCTTCACCATCTGGACGAAGGGAACCGGGTACGTGCCCCTGCTGCCAGAGGTGGCCCGGGATCCCCGGTACCTGAAGGACTTCATGGAAAAGAACCCCATCCAAAGGGTGGCCTCCGACCAACTGCCCTTTACGGCCCCCTGGACCAGTTTCCCGGGTGTCAATGGCCTTGCTGCCAGCCAGGCCCTCTTCCGGGCCACCCAGAAGGCCCTTTTCGGCCAGGCTACAGCGGAGGCTGCCCTTAAGGAGGCGGCGGGCGAGATCAACCGCCTCATTGGGGGAGAGAGGTGCAGCCAGTAGAGGCCTGGAAAGGGGTGGGATTCCGGCGCCTGGGGAATAGGGTGGACGGAACCGCCCTTCTCCTCCTGGCCCCTTCCCTGGTGGTGCTGGGTGTGTTCGTCTACTGGCCGCTCCTCTATAACCTCTGGCTGAGCCTGCACGAATGGAACCTGGTGCGCCCGAACCCCTCCTTTGTGGGCCTGGCCAACTACCAGGCCCTGTTGGCGGATCCCCTCTTCTCCCAACTCATCCGGCAAACCCTCGTCTACATGGGCCTTGCGGCCCTGGGTAACTTCCTCCTGCCGCTAGGGTTGGCCCTGCTCACCATCCAGGTGAAAGGACCCCTTGCCGAGCTTTACCAGACCCTCCTCTTTGCCCCCACGGTAGCGGCCGTCTCCGTGGCTACCTTGGTTTGGCTCTACATTTATCTGCCGGCGGCAGGACCCCTAGCCCAGTTGCTGGCCCGGTTGGGTTTGGAGGCTCCCAATTTTCTCTCCAGCCCGCACCTTGCCCTGTATGCGGTGGCCCTGGTGGCCAACTGGAAGTTCTTGGGCTTTCACTACCTCATCGCCCTGGCCGCCCTGAAGGCGCTGCCGCGGGAGGTGCTGGAGGCAGCCAGGGTGGACGGAGCCTCCGGGCTCACCCTCCTTTGGCACGTGCTCCTGCCCCTCCTGGGGCCGGCCTTGCTGTTCCTTTTGCTGAGCGCCCTCTCCAGCGCTTTGGACTACGCCTTCGTACCCATAGACATCATGACCCAAGGGGGGCCCTTCGGCCACACCTCCAACCTCATGTACGCGGTCTACCAGGAGGCCTTCCGCCACTTTCGGGCCGGCATCGCCGCCGCCCAGGCCCTGCTGCTGACCCTGGGTTTGGGAATCCTCATCCTGGGGCAGCTCTACCTCTTGGGGAGGAGGCATGGCTAGGGGGCTCCTCGTCCACGGGCTGTTGGGGCTGGCGGCCTTCCTGCTGCTACTCCCCTTCGCCTACCAGATCAGCCTCTCCCTAACACCCCCACAGGCGCTCTTCTCCTCCCCTTGGCCGTTTGCCCATCCCCTCACCCTGGAAAACTACCGCCACGTCTTGGAGAGGCTCCCTTTCGGCCGGTATACCCTCAACACCCTGGTCTTCGCCCTGGGCGCCACCTTGGGGCAGCTGGCCCTGGGCCTTTTGGCCGCCTACGCCCTGGTGTTCCGCCGCCCGTTGTGGGGCTCCTTCTTGTTGGGGCTTTTCGTGCTCAGCCTCCTCGTGCCCTTCGTGGTGACCTACCTCCCCAACTACCTCCTGGTGGCCCAGTTGGGGCTGTTGAACACCTTTCCCGGGCTGATCCTACCCATGCTGGCGCCAGGCTACGCGGCCTTTTTGCTCCGGCAGCACCTCCTGGGTTTTCCCCGGGAGATCCTGGAGGCGGCCTGGGTGGATGGCGCTGGGACCCGGGATACCCTGCTCCGCATCGTGATTCCCGCTAACCTGCCCGTCTTGACCGCCTTGGGCATCACCCTTTTCATCGGGGCCTGGAACCAGTTTGTCTGGCCCATGCTGGTGGCCAACCGTCCCGACATGTACGTGCTCACGGTGGCCGTGCAGCGGTTCGCTGGGGGGGAAGGGGCCAACGCCTGGGGACCCCTGATGGCAGCCTCCGTGATGGCCACGCTTCCCACTCTGGTCCTCTTCCTCCTCTTCCACCGGCAAATCCTCCAAACCCTCATGGAAGGGGGCATTAGGGGATGATGCGGGTACTGTTCTTCGGCGATGTGGTGGGGCCGCCGGGGATGGAGATCCTGAGCCACGAACTCCCCCGGCTCAGGAGACGCTATGCGCCCCATTTCGTGGTGGTGAACGGGGAGAACCTGGACATCACCGTACCGGAATGGGGAAAAGCGGGCATGACAAGGGAGTCTTTGCAAAAGCTCCTGGCCCTGGGCGTGGATGCCGTGACCGGGGGCAACCATTCCTTCGATCCCCCTTGGGCCTCGGAGGTCCTGGGCCACTCCCGGGTGCTCCGTCCCCTCAACTACAGCCGCCATGCCCCGGGAAAGGGCAGCCTCCTCCTCCGCAAAGGGGAGCAGGCCCTCGTGGTGGTGAACCTGGCAGGGCGCTCGGCCTTGCCCTACTCCGGGGATCCGGTAGACGCCTTTGAGGCCTTTATGGAGTCCCATGACGGGTCCGCGCCCATCTTGGTTGACTTCCATTCCGAGTCGGTGTTCGAAAAGCTGGGGTTCGCCTACCTCATGGATGGGCTGGTGGCCGCGGTGCTGGGTACCCACACCCACGTGGCCACCCGGGACGCCCGGATCCTACCCAAGGGCACGGGGTACGTCTCCGATGTGGGCATGGTGGGAAACGATGACGGTTACCAGGGCTACCACCCGGACTTCCTGGTGGAAGCCGTCCGGCGCCGGCTGCCCCCTAAGGGTTTGCAGCTCCGGCCCGCAGAGGGTCCAGGCCGGGTGAGCTACGTGCTCCTGGAAATCCAAGGGGG
>CALKFO010000064.1 GCA_938084765.1 Candidatus Bipolaricaulota bacterium
CTTTTTGTGCTCCTGGGGATGACGCTGGTGTGGTGGAAGTGGGGGCGGGATCCGGAGGTGGGCACGGTGGCACCGGAGTTCACCCCGCCTGCGGGGATCGGCCCCGCCGAGGCCGGCGTCCTCGTCGATGACCGCTTTGACCCCCGCGATTTCACCGCCGGCATCCTCTCCTTGGCCACAAAGGGCTGGCTCAAGATCCGGGAAGAGGAGAACGACTTCCAGCTCATCCCCCAAAAAGGGGAAAAGGAGCTCACCCCCTATGAGGAGGCCTTGCGTGAGGCTCTTCTGTCCCTGGGAAGGGGCGAACTCCGCTTTGCCGACCTCCAATACCGGCTCTACGAGAAGATCCCAGCCCTGCGGGCCAAGCTCTTCCTGGAGCTTGTGGACAACGGTTTCTATCGGGCCGATCCGGAAAGCGTCCGCAGCCACTGGCGTGCCCTGGGGGTCGGCATCGGGATCCTGGGCGTGGTCCTCCTGTTCCTCCTGGGAAATCTCTACCTGGGCGGGGCGGTCATGGCCTCCGGGCTCATCGTCTTCCTGTTTGCGCCATACATGCCGCGCAAGACCCCAAAGGGCGTGGAGGCCCTACGCCGGGTGCTGGGCCTTGGGGAGTACATCCGAAGAGCGGAGGTGGACCGCCTCGAGTTCGCTGCCAAAGAGAAGCACTTTGAGGAGCTTTTGCCGTACGCCGTGGCCCTGGGGTTGAGCGAACTGTGGGTGGGGAAGTTCGCTCCGGTGCTCTCGGCGCCGCCCAGCTGGTACGAGGGGCGCGGGCCCTGGGTGCCCACGGCCTTCCCCGCCCGCCTCATCCTGTTGCACCGGCTGAGCCAGGCCGCGGCCACGGCGGTGCCCCGCACCGCCGGCCGGGGCGGGCCCCTGGGCGGCGGAAAGGGCCCGTTCCGAGGCTGGACCGGAGGCTCGGGCTTCGGCGGACGGGGCTTCTCCGGCGGAGGCATGGGCGGCGGAGGAGGCCGCGCATGGTAGAGGCCGTCTTGGCCGTCCTCGGCGTCCTCGCGGTGGGGGGCCTGGCCTCCTCCTGGCGAGCCAGACGCGCGCTCTCCCGGCTGCAGCGGGAGCTCCAGAGCGCTTGGCACGAGGTGCACGAGGGCTTGGCCCACCGCATCCAGGCCCTGGAGGAATTGGCCTCCGCCCTGCGCGCCGCGGGGTACGCCCCCGAGGGCGAAAAAAATCTGCGCCAAGCCACGGAGGCACTACGCGCGTCCCTACAGGATGAGCCTGGAAAAATCGCGGAGGCCGACGAAAGGGTGGAGATCGTGTTGCGTCAGGTCTATCGGGCCCTGCCCCGTGAGCGGGAGGAACGCGTGCGACAGGCACAAAACCTCCTGGCCATGGCGGACGAAGAGCTGGACATCCGCAGGAATCGCTACAATGAGCTAGTGCTCTCCTGGTACGAGCTTGTGCGGCGCTTTCCCTATCGGTACCTCGCACGGGGGCTTCCCCAACCCGCCCTCCTCGCGTTGCCCGGCGAGGAGGTGGAGCTGGCCCGGCGGCGCATACCCTCCCTTTAGCTGCGGAAGCGCAGAAGGTCCGCTAGGCCCAGGGCGCGCAGGGTTTGCGGGGTGGGGCCGTGCTCGTCCCAGCCGCGAAGCTCATAGTACGCATCGATCTCTTTGCGGAAGAGCTCGGGATCGATGGGCCGGCCCGCGGAGGCGCCACGCGGCAAGGCCTCGTGAAAACGCAAGGGAAGCCGATCCTTCTCTTTTGTATGCCCGCAAAGCCCAGAGTAAAGACGCAGGAGGGCCATGTTGCGGGCCCCAATGGCAAGCATGTCCTCCGGGCCGATCTCCAGGCCCGTGGCATGAGCCACAAGCTCGCGGATCCGGGGGTAGTTGTAGTGAGGACCCACCTCCTTGGTGGTGAACGCGCACAGGACCAGGGAATTTACGAACGAGCGCAGGTTTTCGTAGAGCACCACCAGCCGAGCTTTCCCTTCCAGGGCGAAGCGGTCGTAGCGGGAATTCACGCCGAGCTCAGGCGTGGGGGCATCCTGCTCCACCATGGTGTCGTGGAAGCCCTCCATGTGGTTGGCCCCCCGGGGGGTGAGGGCATAGGAGAGGCCCAGGCCCACCTTCCCGCGGGGCTCGTGCATGGGCACCTCCACGCCCTTCACGGTCATCACGAAGTCCGCGCCCACGTTCTTGGCCCAGGCCTCCAGGCCCGCGGCGATCGCGTCGCCCAGGCCCTCCCGACGCGCGATCCGCTCCACCCACTCCACCAAAGCCCTCCCGTCGCCCCAGGGGATGCGCTCAGGGATCAAGCCCCGCTCCGAGGCCTCCATGAGGGTGGCGATGGCCACACCCACGGAGATCGTGTCCAGGCCGTAAGCGTTGCAGAGCTGGTTTGCCAGGGCTATCGCGTGCAGGTCCGCCACGAGGCACAAGGAGCCCAGCGCGGCCAGGGTTTCGTACTCCGGGCCGCCGTACTCCGGAAGGACCTCCTGACCCAAAAACTCCGTGCGCACCACGCGTTTGCAGCGCACAGGGCAACCCGCACAGGTGTCGCGATCGACAAGGATCGTCTCCTTAAGCCTCTCCCCGCCGATGTCCGCCGCGAAATCGAACACCCCCTCTTGGAAGTTCTTGGTGGGCAGGATCCCCATCTCCGAGAGCCAGGTCAGGCCGCGGGCGGTGCCGTACTCCCCGAGGCGCCGGGTTCCCTCGTCCGCAAGGAGCTCCTGGGCGAACGCCGCCCGGGCCCGCGCGAACCCCTTGGGATCCGCAAGGGGTTTATCAGTGTGGCCCTTCACGGCCACCGCCTTGAGGAGCTTGGCGCCCATGACTGCGCCCAGCCCCGGCCGCCCAGCCGCGCGATTGCGGTCGTGAATGATGCAGGCTTGAACGACCCGTTGCTCCCCCGCCGGGCCGATGGCGGCCACCCGCACGCCCGGATGCCGCCTCTCAAGCTCCCGCTCCACCTCCGCGGTGAACTTCCCCCACAGGTCCCGGGCCGCGCGAAGCTCGGCCCTCCCCTCGTACACAAGAAGGTACACGGGCTCGGGTGCCTTTCCGGTGATGAAGATCCCATCGTAGCCGGAGCGGCCAAGCTCATGGCCCACAAAGCCGCCCACATAGGAGTCCGCCATGGACCCGGTTTTGGGAGAGATGGCCATCACCACATGTCTTCCGGCGCCGGCAAGTCCCGTGCCCTGAAGGGGACCGGTGGCGAAGACCAAGGCATTGTCCGGGGAGAACGGATCCGTTCCCGGCCGCACGTGTTCCAAAAGGAGCCGGGCCGCCATACCCCGCCCGCCCAGATGGAGCTCGTACCAGCGCTCAGGGATCTCCAGATCCTTGAGCACCCCCGCGGAGAGATCCACCCACAGATAGCGGCCGAACACCCCTTTCATTGGGCCTCCTTTTGTGCCGCTTGAGATAGCCGGGCCTGCACGTTCCGGAACTTCTGGAACACCTCATCCCATTTGCGCTGAGCATTGCGCAAATGGTTACCCAAGGTTTCGAACTCCTTCAGGGCCTGGTCCAGGTGCTGCTCCGCCGCCTTCAGGTTCCCCAGCACGGTCTGCATGTCCTTGGCCAGCTCCAGGCCGCGCAGGCCCAAGGCCAACCCTCGAAGGTATGCATAGAAACTGTTGGGCGAACAGGGGAAAACCCGACGGTTCCAGGCATACTCCAGAAAGTCGAGGTCCTCCTCGGGGAGGAGGAGCTCGAGGAACACCCCTTCCGCGGGGATGTACATGAGGGCGAAGTCGGTGGTGCCCTCCTCGGGCTTGATGTACTTCCGGGCGATGTCGTCCACGTGCTTTTGTGCGTTGCGGATGAGGTTTTTCTTGAGCTTTTTACGCTCCTCCGGGGTGGGAGCCTGACGCAGCTCCATGAAGCCTGAAACGGGGAACTTGGCGTCCACCGGGACCTTGCCTCCCTCCAAGAAGATCACGGCGTCCACCACGCTTCCATCCCGGAATTGATATTGCTCTTGGAAGCGTCCGCGGGGAAGGACCTCGGCCAAGAGCTCGGAAAGCACCCACTCCCCGAAGGCTCCGCGGGCCTTGGGCGCGCGCAAAAGCTCCTGGAGCCCTTGGAGCTCCTTGGCGGCCTCGCGCATCTCTCGGCCGATCTCTTCCCACTTCCCCAACCGCTCCCGCAGATCCGCCACCAATCCCTGCACGGTGGACAGCCGCTCGTTGAGGCTTTGGTCCTGCCCTTGGAGAAGCTGCAGGGTGGTGGAAAGGTTCTGCCCGATCTGTTCCTGCAAAGACTTCACCCCCGCGGCCACCCTTTCCACCTCAGCCCGGGTGTTCGCCCAGCCCTGGAGGAGCAGGGCACGCTGTCGCCGTTCCCAGAGGAGAAAAACCAGGACCACCCCCAGCGCAGCCGCCGCAAGAACTAGCTCCCAGGTCATCGCACGGGCTCCAAGGCCAGAACACGGCGGAGGAACTGCCCCGTGTAGGAATGGGGGACCTCCGCGATCTTCTCCGGCGGGCCCTCCGCCACAATCTCGCCGCCCCGCTCGCCGCCCTCCGGCCCAAGATCTATGATCCAGTCCGCTGTTTTGATCACGTCCAGGTTGTGCTCGATCACGATCACCGTGTTCCCCGCGTCCACCAAGCGGTGCAGCACCTGGAGAAGCTTGCGCACATCCTCGGGATGGAGGCCAGTGGTGGGCTCGTCCAGGAGATAGAGCGTGCGGCCGGTTTGGCGCTTGGAGAGCTCCCGGGCCAGCTTGATCCTCTGCGCTTCCCCCCCGGAGAGCTCCGTGGCCGGCTGCCCCAGCTTGATGTACCCCAAGCCCACATCATACAGGGTCTGGAGCTTCTCCCGAATGGCTGGGATGGCCGAGAAGAAGGCGAGCGCCTCCTCCACGGTCATGTCCAGGACCTCGGCGATGGTCTTGCCTTTGTAGCGGATGGCCAGGGTCTCCTTGTTGTAGCGCGTCCCTTTGCAAGCGTCGCAGGGCACGTACACGTCGGGGAGGAAGTGCATCTCGATCTTCACTTTTCCCTGTCCCTGGCAGACCTCGCAGCGGCCGCCGCGCAGGTTGAAGGAGAAGCGCGCCGGGGTGTAGCCGCGCATGCGGGCCTCCGGCGTGGCCGCAAACACCTCGCGAATGGGATCGAAAGCCTTGGTGTAGGTGACGGGATTGGAGCGGGGGGTGCGGCCAATGGGCGATTGGTCCACCATGAGCACCCGATCAAAGTGCTCCCAGCCTTCGATGGCCTCGTGGGCGCCGGGCTTTCCCGCGGAATAGCCCAGCTTCCAGGCCATGCCGCGATAGAGGATCTCCTCCACCAACGTGGATTTCCCCGAGCCGGAGACGCCGGTGACGCAGATGAAAAGGCCCACAGGGAAGCGCACATCGATCCCTTTGAGGTTGTGCTCGCGGGCGCCGCGCACGATGAGCCATTTGCCTTGAGGCTCGCGGCGCTTCGCCGGAACGGGGATGCGGCGCACCCCCGCAAGATACTGCCCCGTGAGGGACGCGGGATGGCGGGCGATCTCCTCCGGCGTGCCGGTGGCCACCACGTAGCCGCCGTGGAGGCCCGCGCCTGGCCCCAAATCCACAAGGAAATCCGCAGCCCGCATCATGGCCTCATCGTGCTCCACCACGATCACCGTGTTGCCCAAATCGCGCAGACGCTTGAGGGTGGCGATGAGGCGGGCGTTGTCGCGGGGATGCAGGCCCACCGAGGGCTCATCCAGAACGTAGAGGACGCCGGTGAGCTGGGAGCCGATCTGGGTGGCCAGGCGGATGCGTTGGGCCTCACCGCCGGCCAGGGTGTTGGCCGGCCGGTCTAGGGTGAGGTAGTCCAGGCCCACGTCGACCATGAACTGCAGCCGGCTTATCAGCTCCTTCAGGATCTGGTGGGCAATGAGCTCCTCCCGCTCCGTGAGCTTGAGGCTCGTGAAGAACTCCAAGGCCTCGCGCACCGTGAGCTTGGTGACCTCCCAGATGTTTTTTCCGCCCACGGTCACGCACAGGGCCTCGGGCCTGAGCCGGGCGCCTTTGCACTCCGGACAGGGCAGGGCCGACATGTACTGCTCGATCTCCTCCCGGGCCTCCTCGCTCAGGGCCTCCCGATAGGCCGCCTCAAGGTAGGGAATGACCCCCTCGAACGGCCGGTAGTAGGTGCGGGTTTTGCCGTAGGTGGTGGTGTACACGAAGGGAACGAGCTCGCCCCGGGTGCCATAAAGGAGGATGTCGAGCTTCTCCTTGGGGAGGCGGCCCAGCGGCACATCCGGA